>NZ_JAUBRJ010000003.1:0-203582 GCF_036701805.1 Microcoleus sp. N3A4 | reverse complement strand
GATTTGAACCACTGACCTTCGGGTTATGAGCCCGACGAGCTACCAGGCTGCTCTATCCCGCGTCGCTTTGTCTCTCTGTAGTGGTTTCCAAAAACAAAACCCTGAAACCTTAACGATTACAGGGTTCGCTTCAATTTGGTGGCGGGAAGTGGATTTGAACCACTGACCTTCGGGTTATGAGCCCGACGAGCTACCAGGCTGCTCTATCCCGCGTCGCTTTGTCTCTCTTTAATATAAACATATCTTTCTGAAAATTGCAACCCCTACATCAAAAAAACTTTTTAGATTATGGGAGGGGTTGCTGAAATCGGCTCAGAGCCTCGATCGCCCTAAAGCATCGAAACTTCTCCGACTACCTCCAGTCGCTTAAAATCGCTGAGAGCCAGGTAAGTCTCCGAAAGAGTTTCCGCGATCGTCGGAGTAATCCAGCCCAACTGCTTGAGCAAGTGAATCGCCACAGCAAACTGAGCGCGCTTGCCTCCATCCGTCACCTTAATTGCCAAGCCCATGCCTTCGCCAACCCGGCCAATGCACTGCACCCCTTCGGCGCCGGACTTGCTCACCAATTCCCCTTGAGTCAAGCGCATCAGTTCTGTGTCAAATTTGCCCTCACCAGCAACCATCATTGGGTGATGAGTCATAGCGCGGACAATCCGCTCCATCTCCACATTGTCGCCAGAGGCCAACTTAGCGTACAAAGACGCCATTTGCCCCAACTGCAACAGATAGGTAGGAGCGCCGCAGTCGTCGCGAGCGCTGATAAACTCTTCGGCAGGCATTGCCAGCAAGTCAGCCACCTTGCCCAAAATAAGCTGCTGGACGGGATGTTTGCGGCGCAAATAAGTGTCCAGAGGCCAGTGCAGTTGCTGACAGACAGCCAGCATTCCCGCGTGTTTGCCGGAACAGTTGTATTGCAGGGAACTCTTTTTGCCTTCAGGAATGGGGCATTGAATTTTAGAGGGGTCAATGTCGCAGCGCCACAGGACGTTAAACACCTGGCGCGATTGCTCGATCGTACCTTGATGGGAACTGCAAATAATCGCTAAATCTCGATCGGTCAATTCGTAGCGTTCTAAAGTGCCAGTCGCCGTCACCGCCAAAGCTTGAAAAGGCTTGAGTGAAGAACGGACAAATGAGGCCGTTTCCGAGTTACCAGCAACGGACAAAACGCGGCCGCGGTTGTCACAGACAGCGGCCTGGACACGGTGCTTAGATTCCACAATACCTTCGCGCAGCAGTGTGACTTCCAGTTCGGGAGCTTGGGTTCGTTTTCCCCTTGTCATATCAATTTTAGATTTTAGATTTTAGATTTTAGATTGGGGCCGGTGGAAGTTTTGAGTTGCCAGCTACCAGTTACGAGTTGTAAAGTTAATCTTTCTGCGATCGTTTTTTACTCATGCACCCCCTGTGCGTTGTTGTCTGTGCGCGGCTATCTCAGAACTCAAAACTCCCTTTCATTCCCGATTACAAACAACTCCAAATTAGTCCCCCGGCAACCAGCAATACTGTCAAACCATAAAATGTCTGCCGCAGACGCCTGAGAATTGGTTCTAGTTGGTAGTTGACAATCAACTGATCTTGAAGCAAAACCTCGGGAGTTTTAGGCCAAGATTGACAATCGTACCAGCCAGACTCTTCGTAGACGACCGTGGGATTTGAAAGGCGCGATCGCACGTAGAACCAACCCAAGTAGAGTCGCAGCAAAGCTAATCCTAGAATAAAACCGGCACCTGCGGCACTGCTGAGGACAAACTGAGCTGGATACTTGACAGGAGAAAAGCTAGAAGCAGCTATCGGCCCGGATATCAAGCAACTCCAAGCCCACACCCAAGCTAGTTTTGCCAGGTATCCCGGCCAATTGAGTGTTACCCAGCTAAAAAACCAGGATTCTTTCAGTTCTTGGTATTCATTGACCGGTCGCTGCTCTTGCGGAACGGGACAAATAGAAACAGAAGCGTCTTTCACATTAGCTATCCTCACGGCGCGGGGGAAAAGTCAATGCGTTCGGCGTGTCCCCAGAAGGCTTCTAAATTGTAGAACTCGCGCTCTTGAGGCTTCAAAATGTGAATGATGGCGTCGCCGTAGTCCATGACGACCCAACTGGCGTCTGATAGCCCTTGTGTACGCAGCGGCAAGCGTTGCCACTCTTCTTCCACTTGGTCTGCTATCGCTTGGGAGATGGCTCGTACCTGCACGTTGGAAAATCCGGTGACGATCGCAAAGTAGTCTGCCAAATAGCATACTTCTGCCACCCGGAGCAATACAATATCAACGGCTTTGCGGTCATCGGCTGCTTGGGCAACGGTCATGATCAGGCCGCGGGCTTCGTCTGAGGAGATGCTGTCCGTTGCTGTAGACTGAGCCCTGGAGTATTCGAGTTGGGTTAAATCAGACATTAAGTGTTTAAGTTCCTAATTGATACGGTAAGGGGGAACCGGTGCGCTTTCGCGAGCGGTTGTTGGCAGTTTGAGACTGGAAATAGGAGTTAGGTTGAAGCCAAAAGTAAGGACAGGATTAGGAGTAAATTTTACTTTTAACTTGTGATTTGTTCGATCGACTTCTCCGTCGAATTTCCTGTTTCCGGCGATTCGCGGGCCATCAGCAGCGCCCAATTCCGCGTAAGTACGGTGCGGGGGTGGATGTAGCAGCGAGTTTCTAGCAAATATTTAAGAGAATAATCGCTAGTTTGCCACACGGCTGCATAAAGATTTTGCAAGCTTGCCTCGCGCAGTGCTTCTAATGCGGCTGTGTTGCCGCGGCTCGGCTCTATTGTGTCTGCTATGAATACGGTACAACTAAGCTGACTCATGTTTGGTCTGCCGAGGGTGTGATTGGCGATGGCTTCCAAAATTTCTCGATCGACCACTCCGAATTCGTCTCTAGCGACGATCGCGCTGGCGTCTGCGTGCAGCAGGTGCGGGTGCGCTTCCAACACTGAGTCTAACTCTAAACCTTCCGCCCTTGCCATTTGTAGCAGCAGTTGAGGTTTAAAGTATTTTGCCAAATCGTGCAACAGTCCGGCCGATCGGGCTTTTGCTTCGTCGAGGCCGTAATGGCGAGCCAAGTCACCTGCTACCTGTTCGACTCCGAGGATATGTGTGATGCGGGCAGCAGGAACGCGGTCACAGAGCCAAGCTAGGACGTTTTCGCGCGCGGGTGCAAGTGTCAAATATTAACTCCAAAATTGTATGATCTACTATTTTAGCGTTTTGTTTCGATCGACTGCTGTGTCGGGCACACAGGGTTGTGGTGATATCTGGGATGGGGAGGGGTGAAGGGGGCGAAGGGGGCGATCGGCTCTACCTGAACCATTCAAAGATGTGTTAAAGTAAGTGGCTGTAACGACAGATTGTAGTTACAATATCGACAATCAAGGTATGGAATTTGAGTGGGATGAGACTAAACGTCTTACCAACCTTAGCAAACATGGGATTGACTTTATCGACGTTCCAGTAGTTTTTGATGGAGAAATCCTGACGGTTGAGGACGAACGATTCAGTTATGGGGAGCAAAGGTTTGTGACTTTTGGTTTGTTGCAAGGGCGAGTAGTCGCTATCGTCCATACAGAACGAGAGGAATGTACCCGCATTATTTCTGCTAGAAAAGCAACTAAATATGAACAACGAATTTACTTCGAGCAAATCTCAAACTGACTGGCAACGCCTAGATGCCATGACTGATGAAGATATTGATTTCTCTGATTGCCCTGAAATTACGCCTGAAATGTTTGCTAAAGCCGTAGTTCAGCGAGGATTGCCCAACCCTAAGACTAAAGCTCAAGTGACCTTACGCATTGACAGTGATGTTTTGGAGTGGTTTAAATCTCAAGGTCGTGGTTATCAAACCCAGATCAACACCTTACTGAGAGAATACATGAAAGCCCATCAATAATGGATTTGCTATTTTTTGTAATTATCTCATTTATTTTACTTTTAGTCAGTGCGATCAAAGGTTATTTTATAGTTGCTCCACTTCTGGCTTCGATGGTAATTTTGATTGCCATTTTGTTAAACAGAGGATTTCAACTAAAAAGCTTAATCAAAATGGCTGTAACAGGAAGTCAAAAGTCTTTTTCAGTAATCGGTATTTTACTTTTAATCGGGGCAGTCATGGCTGTCTGGATGGCTGCGGGGACGGTTCCGGTTCTCGTATATTGGGGAATTAAATTAATTAGCCCTCAGTATTTTATCTTTTCGGCCTTTATCTTAACGAGCATTGTTTCTGTGCTGCTGGGAACTTCCTTTGGCACTGCGAGTACGATCGGCATCGCTTTAACGATCGCGGCAAGGGGCAGCGGTGTCAATCCCAATATGGTTGCCGGGGCAATTGTTGCCGGAGCTTATTTTGGCGATCGGTGTTCTCCGATGTCTTCTAGCGCTAATTTGATTGCCGCCATTACCCGCACAGAAATTTATACTAACCTTAAAAATATGGCGGTAACAGCTTTCTACCCGCTGATAATTTCCAGCCTCTTATATTTAATATTATCCTTTGCAAATCCCGTCGAACTTGCTGGCAATAACCTAGCTTTTGAAATTGCCAAAGCCTTCAATCTTAACTCGATAACTTTGCTGCCTGCCTTGACAATTTTAATTCTTTGTGTATTGCGAGTTGAAGTCAAAATGGCGATGGCTGTTAGTGTAATTGTCGGAAGTGCGATCGCCATTTTTGTCCAAGGTTATTCGCCGATCGACCTTCTTCAATTCGCGCTCACCGGATTTAAGTTAGAATCAACTTCTAGTTTAAAAGATATTGTGGCGGGAGGAGGGATTTTGTCTATGGTCAAAGTTTCAACAGTTGTGATTGTATCGACAGCCTTTGCCGGCATTTTTGCCGGGACGAGAACGCTAGAATTTATTGAAGTGTATCTAAACAAAGCTCGATCGAGAGGTGATTTATTTTTGGGAACGACAGTAATTAGCATTTTCTCAGCAGCATTTGGCTGCACCCAAACAATCGCAATCCTCCTGACTCATCAGTTAGTTGAAGAAAAATACCGAAAAGATGGATTAGATGATTATCAACTCGCTGTTGACTTGGAAAATACCGCTGTTGTGATTTCTCCATTAATCCCTTGGAATATTGCCGGATTAGTTCCTGCAACTGTCTTGAATGTCAATTCAGATTTTATCCCTTATGCCTTTTATTTGTATCTCATTCCCTTATTTAACTTGATTCAAATGAAATTGGCTAAACTACCTCGTAAAAATCAACCCAACTAAATGAATAATAGAATGTCCAGATCGCATAATAACGGCGCAATTAACCGTCAAGCCTGGGACATTGGGCACATAAAACCAGTCCGGTGCTTCTGCACCCCTTTCTACCTGGTCAGTTAATCGCCAATAAATACCACTATCTTGACCGATACATTAGTTAGCATCTTGATGAATTTTTTCGAGGACGGGAGTAATTGAATCGGTTAACAGAATGCTTTGGGGATGTTCTTAAAAATTTTTCACAAAAGTTTTGTCGGATTCTGGTAGCTGAGTGTGGTCTGGCTAGCCTGTAAGATTGTTTTATACATTAATGGTAAATTTGATATGATTATTTTGATGGCAGGGATTGTTGGGGTGGTAATGGGTAATTAGTAATACCTAACCTAGTTTCAATACCTCCTTGATTCTTTAGTTTGCGCTTGATTTTTTAGTCCGCGAAGGCGGATGAAAGTTTGTGTAGTAGCGGTTTCAACGGCTTATTTTATTTGGGCAGCGGTGCCAAGATTTTCTCAGCATGACTCGCTGCAACCGCCGCAAATAAAGCTTCATAATGATTCAAAGCTTCCTCAAATCCGTAATTCTCCACAGCATAATTTCTGCCTTGCTCGCCCAACGCATCCACCAGAGCGGGATTTAAGTACAAATCCTCAACTGCATCTGCCAAAGCTTGCGGGTCTTCCGGCGCTACCACCACCCCGCCACCGCTTTGCTGCACTGCTTTCTGGGCCGTACCAGTTTCTGGAACCGAAGCCAAAATTGCCCGGCCGCTGGCGAGAATTACTTGAATTTTTGAAGGCATATTGAAGTTAGTAACGCGGCGCTTTTGTACGACTAAACTAACATCAGCAGCAGCTAACAATTCCGGCAATTTTTCTCGCGGTTCAAATGGCAGCAACATTACATTATTAGCTTTGTAAGTTTCGCAATCTTTTTGCAATCGCGCGAGTGCTGTTGATTCCCCCACAATTACAAAAGCGATTTCGGGTATGTGTTTCAAACGAGCGGCTGCTTGGACAACTGTTTGCAAGCCTTGAGTGAGGGCAATATTGCCAGCATAGAGAACGACAAATTTGCCCTTGAGTTTGTGAGTTTCTCGAAATGAGTTATTTTCCTTGGGTAAGGGGCGAATGAAATTGACATCAACCCAATTGGGAACGCAAACTATTTTTTCCGGGGGTACTCCTTGAGAGTGCAATTTGTTGACAAAACCGCTGTCGATGACGCTGACTTGGCTGGCTGTGCTGTAGGCAAATTTTTCTAAGGCGTCGGCAATCCGAATTAGCACTCCGTTTTTTTTGACCAAGCCGACGCGCACGGCTGCTTCTGAGACGATATCCTGAACGTTGAGGACGATCGGGCAAGCGCGAGTCCAGCCGTAAAAGGCGACTGGGACGCAAATCGGTAAAGGGGGCATTGTCGAGAAAATCACGTCTGGACGCCAGCCTCTGAAGGCTTGGACGGCGCTGGAGGCGACAAAACTTCCGTCTAGCAAAAGTCGGTCTAGCAGGCTGGGGTGGGGGCCGTTGACGCGCAGGTAGCTGCGCTGAATTGTGACGCCCTTGTGTTCTTCGGTGAGGTAAAATTTGCCCTGATATTGCGGATAAATCCGGCGCTGGGGATAGTTGGGCATTCCTGTGACGACTCGGACTTCGTGGCCGCGCTTGACTAGGCCTTGCGCTAGTTCTGTCATCAGGGGGGCAATGCCGATCGGCTCTGGATGGTAATTATAGGAATAAATTAGAATACGCATAATATTTAGTTTGAAGCAAATTATCCTGTCGCCGCGTGCATCGATCCTGCACCCGCAGAATTGCAGAGGATGTAGTTGGGTTCCGGGTAGCACAACAGGGGGCGGCGCTGTGACGTTCCGACGATCGAAAGAAGCCGCCCTGGCTCGGGCGGGTCTCGCGCCATCAGGTAATGTTTTTACGCATTACCAGGCAGTTGCGGCGATCGTCGGTACGAATATACCGCAGCTCGTCTGTGAGCTTGTACATGAACACCAGTCCTCTTTCTCCTTCTCTGTCCAAGGGATCGCGCTGCTCTTGCATGATCGAGTGCAGCTTTGCTTCTAAGTTGAAGGGTTGACCCCTGTCCCAAATCCTAATTTCTAAGTAATCGGCAAACACTTTTACCTCAATGTCGATCGGCGTCGCGGGGGGCAAGTTCTGGTGAGCGTGGCGGACAGCGTTTGTAAAGCCTTCGTTGATTATCAGCCGGCACTGCCACCAGAAATCCGCTGGCAGCAGGGGCAAAACGATATTCTCCAACCATTCCAAAACGGATGTTAAAGCATTCAGGTCTGTTTCAACCTGAAGGTGCGACTCGGCCTTTGGTTGCTTGTCTTTCATCTTTCTTCCCCCTGGTCGGCCCCCACCACCGCTGTAATCAGCGCCGGAGGGAGAGGAAAAGGAGGGCAAGGTCTTGGCAACATATTAGTTAAGTCAAGCTTGAGTTGAAGAAGCCCGTTTTGCCTCAAGGTGAGCATTCCTTTCGCACAATTTACTCGCATAGCAAATGAGAGACTTCCGATACTGTAACCCGCCTCGGTAGGGCGTATAAATAGGAAAAATTCCCGAGTCGGCTGGCAAGGAGTGATTTGAGCTTCGACCGTGTTAGCAGTCGGTACTTTTCTAAACACAGGTGAGTTCTTCTCGTCCTCGAAAACCATGCTGGGATCGTTCGAGTACGACCTCGAACTCGCAAATTGCTAATTAATGCTCTGATTGCAGAGCTGGTAACTAGCTGCGCCTTTTCTGGGCGTGTGAATTTTAACACTTAATGCTAACGTAGGTATCGCTACCGATCGCCTGGTTGACGAAGTATCGAGTTCTAGTTCCCGCCGCCCGTCGGCAACAGCACTCCATAGTTTAGCGGTGGGTGGTTGACCGCTCCTACATAGCCCCGCTATTTTTGTTAAACAGAACAGTTACGGTTTTAACAATTAGTTTCAAGTCATACATCAGGCTCCAGTTTTGTTGGTATTTTAAATCTAAACGGATGACATCTTCAAAATCGCGGACTTGAGAGCGACCGTTGACTTGCCATTCGCCGGTCATCCCGGGCTTGACATCCAAACGCTGCCACTGAGGGACTTCGTAGCGCTCAACTTCGTCTGGGGTAGGCGGTCTAGTACCGACTAGACTCATTTCCCCTTTGAGCACGTTCCAAAACTGTGGCAGTTCGTCGAGACTGGTCTTGCGTAAGATGCGCCCGACTTTGGTAATCCGCGGGTCGTTGTCATTTTTGAAAAATGCGCCAGAAGCTTGGTTTTTGATTTGTGCTTTCATGGCTTCGGCGTTGGTACACATCGATCGAAATTTCCAAATCCGAAATTGTTTGCCCATCCAGCCGCAGCGGGTTTGGGCAAACAATATCGGGCCTGGATTGTCGATCGTGATGGCTGCGGCTATGGGTACGAGCAAAATTCCTGTAATCATCAAACCGACTATTGCCCCAACAATGTCTATCAGCCGTTTCACCCACGATTGCACTGAGGGGTGGGTCATCGGTAGCTGATTGTCTGAGCGGTTGGTCTCTGTGGGAGTTGAGGTTGCAGAGGGCTGCTCGATCGTCAGCACTTGATCTAGGCTGGTGAGAGCAAATACTGCCATCACCTGCGGCTTGAGGCTTCGGAGCACCAAGTCGCTGCCGCGCTGTTTGGCAAATTTCAGATTGCTGACTAACGCACCGATCCCGCTACTGTCGATGAATGTCGTATGACTGAAGTCTAGGACAATTTTGCTGGGAACGGTGTTTCCAGAGAAAAGTTGCTGGCAGGTTGTCTTGAAGTTTACGGCTTCAAGTACGCTCAAGCGCACGGGTATGTGAACTGAGGGAATCTCGTCGTCCAAGTACGTAACCCGAAAATCTGCCTCTGGGGTGTGACTGACCATGAAGTCCTAGTTTCAAATTTCAAGCTGATGTCTTTAGCCTATTCTGTCCTAGCAGATCCACCTTTACCAAATATTGTTGTTAAATTGTTGTTAACGTTGTCAACAAAAGGCTAGCTTTATACAAACTTTACAAAAATGCCTGAAAACTCTGCCGCCGAGCGTGATATCACAGGCAAAGATAGACTTGAGCCTACCAGTCAAAGTTTTGGCGGAAAGATTTTTGAACGCAGCCGCTGCTAAACTTTGACATCGGAATCAAGATTTTTGTGGATTCACACCAATTAATCTTGTCCTTAAGAATTCGCGTGCGTGCATTGCAGGGGATAGCGACCGCAGTTAACGGTCAACTGGAAAGTCAACCGTTAACCGTTAACTGGAAAACCCCCGTACCCAGCGTCGGGGGATAATATTAAGAATTGTAGACGTTTTCTGACTGAGAGGTTTCGCGGGTGATGGGTTTGACTTTAGCTTTGGCTTTGGCTGCGTTGCGTTTGAGGGCCTGGAGACGAGCTTCGTATTTAGCCCGCTGCTGTTTTTTGGAGGTTTGCTCGATTAAGGTTTTTAAGGCGCTACCGAGGCTTTTGTAGGCATTTGGGAGAGTGTAGCCGAAGCGGGTGGCGAGGGCGAGGGCTTTTTCGTCGGCGTCTACTGCTTCTTTTAAACTTTTCTCTCCATTATTTTTTTGGTAAAGTCTCCAGCCGGAGACGCCGCACAGGGATAGCGCCAGTATCAGCAGCAAGCCGTCTTGCACCCAAAGTTCACCGACGGCGCCGCCTAAACCAATGGCGAGGGCTGCCATTTCCCAACCATCTCTGGGGATGGTGTCGTTTTGGATTCTGGCGACTTCGTGCCAAAATAGGAGGTTGCGCTGATCCATTGCTAGCTGTTCCCAGCGGATCAGGTCTATTTGGATTTCTACCTGGTCTTTGCCTATTTCTTCGCTGCGAATCAGGGTAGGATTAACTTCTATTGTTTTTTCTACTGTTACCCAACTTTGGAGTTCTGGGGGCAGTATGTTTTTCAAGCGCCGGATCTCACTCATCTCGGCTCTTGCTGTAGAGGTTGCATAGGATGTCATAGCTCCGGCCTATTGATTTTCCAAAGGTTAATATGTGTCTATTTCTGGAGTATAGCAAACCTTGAATCCAAATATAGTCTAGCAACGGGGGTCGATCGACCAAATACTTGCAATTTTACTTGATTTTAGTCTTTGGGGGCGATCGCAACTGCCCGCTCGATCGTTTCCTTTGGAGTATTCGATCGGCGGACTGACACTCATCTAAGGGATACAGTACCAGTTATCCTACTGCTATTTCTGGCTTCTGCTTCGATCATCTTTTTCGCCAAAAATAGCGTTTTTTGTGAATAACTTATCGCTGTTCGATCGATTTTTATACCTTGGCTTTTTGCCAGGTTAATTAACCGCTTTCAAGATTCGATAGTAACTTGACCGGGATTTAAATATTACATCATAATTTTACCTCAAATATCTTTCTAGTTCTGATATATAGCGGTTCTCAGAAAGATTCGCGGACGTTGTTGGGCTTTAGCCCTCAAGCGTCTGGGTGGTTATGTAAGCTGTCAGTCATACCTCATCTTTTTGAGAAAGGCTATATTTTGGTTTTCGGGTTGAGATAGGAACTGGAGGCGTTGCGGAGAGCTGTTTAGCCGTGATATTTTAACTTTAATTCCGCGATTTCCCAGCTAAATATTTTCTGTGAGTTTGTGCAATAAAACTTGTTGAAACTTCTAATCGTTTTGCGATTTCTCGATAACTAAATCCTTTTAATCTGAGTTTAACAGCTTGCGATTTCTTCCATTTTATGATATATTTTATATGTGATAAAATATTGCAACTATTCTAGTTATTCCTCTATCTTATCTTGGTTTTGCGTAGCTGATTAACGGTATGAACCAACTTTTTTCGGAAGTGACAAAACTCACCATACTTGGCTGATGGCAATTCCGAAATCTTCAATTCATACCTGTATTAATCAACGCCAAATGATTAAAGCGACTTGAGAAGACCGCTTTCTAACTGATAAATTGCTGCCATGATTCCGCTTTCAGGATTGGTGAGCAGTGATTTTTTGACATCTTTCAAGTAAGCTACAATGTGTTCCCGCAATATTGGTCTTTCTACTGTGACTGTGTGATTGTAATCCCACAAATCCCAAATGATAATCCCGATGCCGACAATCGGATCGATTAAACTGACTCCCAACTGACTCGCAACTGTACCGCCTGTTTTTGTAGCTACCTTGGCGGCGGCTTTACTGGCAACTTTAGCCGTAACTTTGCTGCCCACTTTAGCTGCTACTCCCAATATTAACGGTTTAGCAAGCAAGTAGCCGCTGCCGCCAACTAATACTTTTAATGATAAATTCGAGACATTTCCTTTGTCGCTAATTGTGGTGGCAATATCGTTCAGATATTTATCCCAATGTACTTGCGGTATATTATAATTATTTTGAACTACTTTCACATTCTTGCTAACTTCTGATATGTACAAATTAGCAGTATCTTGAGTGATTAATTGAAATCGCAATTGAGCGTTTTTGGGAACCAGCACGCGGTTAGCAAATTCTCTTTGAAAGTCTTCGGTTAATTTTTCGGAAACAGCACGAGATGCTGCTGTCATGTCAAACCTGTTGAGTACGGCTGATTTCACGAAATTAAAAGGTACGGTAAACTCCATCTTTTTTTGATTGAAGTAATCAAAGTACCAATCGAGGAAACTATTGTCAACCCGCGCGATTACTTCGGTTTCCCATTTGTCCAATTCTTTTGATGCGAAAGTTTCGGCTGTTGTATGGGATTGTTGGATAGCGTTTTTAACGTCTTGGTTGACTTTGCTAAAATCGTGCGGCGGCGAGACGACAACTGCTGTAGTTCCGGTATTTGTTAGTGACTGGGAAATTAGAAAGTTACCGCATAGGGGAATGATGACTACTAAAATTACGATCGTCCAAATCATCGGTGTGACAGTTTTGATAAACTGACCGATAACTCTGAGACGTTCTGTTTTCTCTGAATAGCTAATTTCTTCCTTGTCTTGACTCATGGCGGTTTCTCAACTGATGAGAGTTGGGCTAGTTTCGATTATAGGCGGCGCTTCCTGAATTGTGTTGCGGGCCTGTGGCCTGAGATTCTGGAAAAGTTGGGGAAAAGCGCGATCGCACTCTTCATCCGCGTTAATCTGCGTTAATCTGCCTGCATCAGCGGTTCATAAAAAAATAAAAGAGCGATCGCCCTTGAAGCGTGCCTCAAACTTGATAATCCTTATTTGATTATCTTTTAGCCTGCTTTACTTAACACAACCAGAATGTACTGGTCAAGACTAACTCCTTCCCTTTCCGCTTTTTCTGCTAAACTCAAATGTAGAGATTTAGGAATTTGCAACGATAAATTTCCGCTATACTCAATTTCCGTTGTAGGTAAAGGAATCTCATCTTCACACTCATAAGCTGTTTCTATCCATAATTCCCTAGCTTCCTGAATATTCTCCATCGCTTCCGATAAAGTTTCACCCTGAGACATACAGCCAGGAAGGTCTTTGATTATAGCTGTATAACCTTCGGATTCTGGATAAAAACTGATAGGATATTTAAGACTCAAGTAATAGTCTAGAGATTTAAGCTTGACTTTCATCTTCTGATTCATTGCTCCATTCCTCCAGTTTTAATAGCACAACAATTTGCTTGACGTATACTCCTTTTACCTTCTTCCCACCTTTTTTAGAAACTGTAATTTTTAATCCATAAGCATTTCGGAAAGTATGGTGACTTCCTTTCGATCGCTTCTCTTCAAACCCAAAAGCAGTTAGGATATAGCAAACATCGTCAAACCGCACTTCTGGTGGATTTGCTAAAAATTGTTCTACCAGTTTTCCTAACTTGCCCATGAATTTTTACGGATGCTTGTACTATTCTAATAAACAAGGGCGGGCATTGCCCACCCTCGCGATGAATTAGGTATAATTCAAAAACTAAACCTTCGCTTCATTCTTCACCAAATTACCCCAACCCAAATCCTTCAGCGAATTATTCCGGCGCAGCGGACGAGTCACCAACTCCAAAATATCCCGCGCATTACCAAAGCCGTGAATCTGAGCAAAAGTAAACTCAACAGACCACTTAGTATTAATCCCCCGCGCTTCCAAAGGATTAGCGTGAGCCATACCAGTAATCACCAAGTCAATATTCTGCTCGTAAATCCGCTGCAACTGATTGTAATTGTCTGGTTTTTCCACAATCCGAGGAGTAGGAACTCCCATCTCGTGACAAGTCTTTTCTAACAAAGCCAACTCGGCCGCTTGATAGCGCTTGTCCATGTAAGGAATGCCAATTTCCGGGCAAGTCATGCCGCAGCGAATCAAGAAACGTGCTAAAGAAATCTCCAGCAAATTGTCTCCCATAAAGAAGACAGATTTACCGCGAATTATTTGCAGGTAATCTTCTAAACCAGCCCAAATTTGCGCTTCCCGTTCGTCCAAACCTTTTGGTTCAATGCCCAACACTGAGCAAATCTTTTCAATCCAAGCGCGAGTTCCGTCAGGCCCGATCGGGAATGGCGCACCAATTAGCTTACACTTGCGGCGGCGCATCAACGTAGAAGCAGTACGCGACAAGAACGGATTCATGCCCGATACATAATAGCCTTCTTCCAATACTGGCAATTCTGTGTAGCGCTTGGAAGGAAGCCAACCGGAAACTTTGATTCCTTGTTTCTTCAATTCTAAGGTTAGCTGAGTGACAACCGGATCGGGCAAAGAACCAAAAAGTACCAGCGGTGTGTGCTTGACATATTCCGATTCATCTGCTGCAACTTCCTCTTTTTTCTTGCCGAAATTCAGCAGTTGAGAGATAGCATTGCGTTCTTGTTTCTGAGATTCCATCACGGGCGCTTTCTCAGGGCACTTAGCAGCCATCGCTGCTAAAACGGTATCTTCTCCTTGAGTAAAGGCGTAATCCAAGCCGTTAGCGCGGGCTGTGACGATGGGAATGCCAATTTCTGCTTCGAGTTTCGGCGCTAACCCTTCCAAATCCATTTTGATGATTTCGGTTGTGCAAGTGCCGATCCAGACAATTACACTGGGGTTACGATCGCGCTTAATTTGCAAGCACAGCCGCTTCAACTCATCATAATCGTTTAACTGAGCGGAAATATCGCCCTCTTCCAACTCAGCCATCGCATAGCGAGGTTCGGCAAAAATCATCACACCCATTGCGTTTTGCAAGAAATAGCCGCAAGTCTTGGTACCGATGACCAAGAAAAAGCTATCTTCAATTTTTTGATAAAGCCAAGCTACGCAGCTAATCGGACAAAAAGTGTGATAATTGCCTGTTTCGCATTCAAAGTTTAAAGCTTCCGGTTCATTAGTAGTAATAGCAGTCATATCTCAAATCTTCTCCCTTTAAATTGTTTTTCGTCTCGAACAGGACAGGCTCGCTAAGCGAGGAAATACCTGTATTTTGCGATCGCCTCGCTGCTCTCGCGGACGAGAGAAATAGGTTGTTTTTCCTCTCAAACGCGAACAGGCACAGCGGCGAAAAAAAATCTGTTTTTTGCGATCGGGCTTATCAAAGCGAACAATAATAGAAATACCTGGTTTTGCCGTAATTCCTTTGAAAAATAGATGCAGCAAACTCAATATTTCCGCAGCAGCATCCAAAATTTGAGCTAAAAAATTCTGCGCGAGGGCATACAATCCCTCACAGCAGGGATTTAGTGTTCTTCAACTCGCTAAGGCAAAAAGCCTTTTGACAGTTGTGAGTTTGAGCTAATTAAAAATTAACAACTCGCAACTCACAACTTACAAATAGAGCGGGAAACTTCCAGACTAGGAGAGACTCCGCCGATCGCCACAACCTCACTTAAAATCCGACAAAAAGCCCGAAATTTCTTCATCGTCATCGTCGGAATCCAAATCGCCGAGACCTAGAGCATCTAAATCATCTTCGTCAGGATCTCCGGTAGTTGCTTCTCCCAGATCGTCAAGTCCGAGATCGTCGAGGTCATCGTCATCAGATACAGAGAAATCGTCAATACCGTCTTCGTCCAAGTCGCCCAGATCCATGTCTAGGTCATCTGAGGTCGGTGCCCCAAAAGGATCGGGTATTTCTTCGGCGACAAAATCAGGATCTTCTTCCCCAAACGGATCGGATATTCCCGATTCGAGATCCCCAGAGGTCAAAGTCCCAAATTGCGAGGCTTCTTCATCGTCATCGTCGAGGTCGAGACCGCCCAAAGCCGAAGCTTCTTCATCGTCATCGTCGAGGTCGAGGCCGCCCAAAGCCGAAGCTTCTTCTTCCTCGTCATCGCCGAGGTCGAGACCGCCCAAAGCCGAAGCTTCTTCTTCCTCGTCATCGCCCATATCGAAGTCAGATACGGCGTCTTCCTCATCGTCGCCCATATCGAAGTCAGATACGGCGTCTTCCTCATCATCGTCCAGGTCGAGACCGTCCAAAGCCGAGGCTTCTTCCTCGTCATCGCCCAGGTCGAAGTCGGAGACCGCTTCTTCCTCGTCATCGTCCAGGTCGAGACCGCCCAAAGCCGAGGCTTCTTCCTCGTCATCGTCCAGGTCGAAGTCGGAGACCGCTTCTTCCTCGTCAGCGTCCAGGTCGAAGTCGGAGACCGCTTCTTCCTCAAACTCCAAGGATTCCTCCTGTGAGCTCAGTGCTGACGCTGCTGCTGCCAGACCGGCGACTCCGGCGACTCCGGCGACTACTCCGGCTGCTCCTAAAGCCGCACCGCCCAATTTATTAGATTTGGCATCTGCGGGTGCAGCTTGCTCGATAAGGGCTGCGGGTGCTGCTGTCGCTGCGGGGGCTGCTGTCGCTGCTGTTTCACCCCCAGCGGCTGCGGGTGCTGCTGTCGCTGCGGGCACTGCGGGGGTTCCTGTCGCTGCGGCTGCGGGTGCTGTCGCTGCGGCTGCTGTCGCTGCGGGGGCTGCTGTTTCACTTCCAGTGGCTGCGGGTGCTATCGCTGCGGCTGCGGGTGCTATCGCTGCGGCTGCGGGTGCTGTCGCTGCGGCTGCGGGTGCTGTCGCTGCGAGTGCTGTCGCTGCGGGGGCTGCTGTCGCTGCTGGTGGGGCTGTCGCTGCGGCTGCGGGTGCTGCGGGTGTTGGAGATTGGCCTGCCGTCTGTGGCGCGGTATTTGAGGGCATACCTAGTGCCATGTCCGGGTCAAAATTTAGTCCCAACACTTCGATCAGGCTGTCTGCATCCGCCTTGAGTTTTGAGAAGGGCAGCATTAGTTGCTGGAGTTCCGGCTCCAGGGCAGCGGCAATTCCCAGGATGAGGTAAGAAACAGGCCTTTTCCCGCCGTCGGGTGTGGCGACCGTGTTGTCAGCCGTCATGTGCAGGAGCAGCCAAGCCCGATTTACCTGGTAGTAGTCCAACCACTTCTGTTTGAGAGCAACTGAAAAAGTATCAAAAAAAGCCATAACCTCTTTATCCTCATCCTGATCGCTAGACCTATTAAACCATCATCAGGTCTAGCTCATCTTCCTCCTTCTTGACCACTGGTTGCACTGGATTTAGATAAAAATCTGAAAGCAAGGAGAATAATTCGCGATCGGGCAAGTCGTTGGGCACTACTCCTTCGGGTCTTGCCAAAATCTGGTCGGCGATATTCAGGTAGTAATCGCAGACGTAGTTCAGGGAAGAATCGGTCTCGGCCATTTCAAACAAAGTTTTGCCTTTGACGCGAGAAACACGGATGTCTTCAATCAGGGGCAGCACTTCGAGCACTGGCATGGGTACGGAGTCTACGTACTTGTCGATCAAGTCGTGCTTGGAGGTGCGGTTGCCAATTAAACCGGCGAGCCGCAACGGGTGAGTGCGGGCTTTTTCGCGGACTGAGGCGGCGATGCGGTTGGCTGCAAATAAAGCGTCGAACCCGTTGTCGGTAACAATCATGCAGTAGTCGGCGTAGTTCAATGGGGCTGCAAAACCGCCGCACACTACGTCGCCGAGCACGTCGAACAGGATGATGTCGTATTCCTCGAAGGCATTGAGTTCTTTGAGCAGTTTGACGGTTTCGCCGACTACGTAACCACCGCATCCAGCTCCTGCTGGAGGGCCTCCTGCTTCTACGCAGTCAACGCCGCCGTAGCCTTTGTAGATGACATCTTCGGGCCAAACGTCTTCGTAGTGATAGTCCTTTTGCTGAAGGGTGTCAATAATTGTGGGTATCAAGAAGCCCGTCAGCGTAAATGTGCTGTCGTGCTTTGGATCGCAACCGATTTGCAAAACTTTCTTGCCGCGCTTGGCGAGGGCAACGGAGATGTTGCAGCTTGTTGTCGATTTGCCAATTCCACCTTTTCCGTAAACTGCGAGTTTCACTCTTTGTTCTCCTATAGGTTTCTATCAAAACGCTCGGGGCTGGGGTTTCACGCTTTGATGTTGCGATCGCCCTTACTGCAATACCCAACTCCAATTCCCTTACTGCAATGCTCAACAGCAATGCCCTTCATGTCAATTGCGGAGTCGGCGCAAGTTAGCTCTTTGAAAGCATTATTAGCTAACTTGCGAGGAAAAGAAAGGGGGCGACCAAATCAAAATGCTAGTAAATTTGTTTATTTTGCATCTTTGGGAATCTTAGCTGTTTTTTTGAATTAAAAATCTATTTTTAGATTTTTTTTAGATTTTTTTTAGATTTTAGAATACTTTCTTAATATAAAGAGGTACAAAAATAAAACAAAAATTAACTTCTCAAACAATCTCGGCTTTTGGCTTTCGGGCTAGGATGCAGGCAGTTGATGGCTTGTGCCGGTAACTTGAAGGGGATAAAGGCGCTGGTGGATGAGGCAAACTCGAATTGAGTTCGGCTGATTTGGGTCTGGGGAGGGCAAAGTTATAGGATTTTAGATTTGAAATTTGAGGTTTTAGATTGGGAAAGAGTGATTTTGCTGGGGTTTCTGGTGCTTTGTAAAAAATTGTGAATTTTTAGGAATTGGTGGGAGATTGGGGGAGTGGGAGATTGGGGGAGTGGGAGATTGGGAGATTGGGAGAATATTATTTATTCCCAAAGACTACTGACGATTGAGTGCTGACTCATGACAACTGACGATCGGAATCTCGATCGCAAACTCAGTACCCACTCCAGCTTCCGAAACGCAGTCGAGCCGCCCCCCGTGCTGTTCCACAACTAAGTGGTAGGAAATAGACAGTCCCAAACCAGTACCCTTGCCGACTGGTTTGGTAGTAAAAAACGGATCGAATAATTGGCGGCGAACCTCCTCCGGTATGCCCCGCCCGTTGTCGGAAATGCGGATCGCCACAAAATCGCCGCCAACAACTTCAGTGCGAATTGTAATAGTGGGAAGAGTCAATGGAGAACTAGGATTTGACGGGGGTGAATTTTTCTCATTTCTCCTCGCCCATTCCCCGTGCTGGATTTCTTCATCCAAAGCATCAATAGCATTGCCGATAATATTCATGAACACCTGATTTATCTGACCGCCACAGCACTGGATTTGGGGCAAATTTCCGTATTCTTTAATAATGTGAATAGGTGGATGTCCGCCGTAAGCTTTGAGCCGGTGCTGCAAAATCAACAAAGTGCTGTCGAGTCCCTCGTGAATATCAACGAGCTTGATTTTAGATTGATCCGATCGCGAAAAATTTCGCATCGACAACACTATTTGGCGGATGCGCTCGGTTCCTACTTGCATAGAAGACATGATCTTAGATAAATCTTCTACCAAAAAATCGACTTCTATCTGTGCTGCTGCTTCCCGAATTTTCGAGACTGGTTCGGGATATTGCTGCTGGTAGAGTTGCAACAGTTGGAGCAATTCTTTGATGTAGTGGCTGGCGTGGGAAAGGTTGCCGTAGATAAAATTAACAGGGTTGTTAATTTCGTGAGCGATACCGGCAATCATTTGTCCCAAAGAAGACATTTTTTCGGTTTGCACTAATTGAGTTTGAGTTTGCTGCAACTTTCGCACAGTTTCCTCTAATTGCTGCGCTTGATTTTTCAAGCAAGTTTGCTTTTGCCGCAGCACTTCTTCGACTCGCTGGCGCTTGATAATATCGCGTCTCAACAATTCATTTGATGCTAAAAGTTGAGCGGTGCGTTCTTCAACTTGTTTTTTTAAGTCGTCGTGAGCTTGGCGCAGGGCTTCTTGGGCCCGCTGTCGCTCTAAAATTTCTTCCTGCAAAAGTTCGTTGGCTTTCTGCAATTGGGAGGCTCGATCGTCAACTGCTTGCTGCAAAAGCTCGATCGTCCCGTACATTTCTGATTGGTTAAAAACTTGCGGCAAATTTGTCACAGAGACAACGCCCAAAAGTTCTCCGTGACTGCCAACTACTACCAAACGGCGGACACAGTGCCGCTGCATCGACTGATGGGCACTCCAGAGGGAATCGGCGGGAGATATGCAAAATAAAGGCGCACTCATGACCCTCGCCGCCTGGATTTCCGAGAGGTTTAATTCGAGGGCGTGAAACTGCACAATATCCCGCTCGGTGACAATGCCGATCGGAAGAAGGTAATTTTCTATTGGTGCGATCGCCCGCTGTGGATGCTGAGTTTGCTCTTCGACAATGACGACGGAACTAACTCGATGCTTGACCATGAGTTCGGCTAAATCGAGGGCTGAGGCAGTTTTTGGGGCCGAAATGACTTCTTTGGTCATGACATCTGCTGCACAGCGCAAATTGGTTAGCAAGTTAACCGGTTGCAGGGCATCGTGAATGGCTTCGCGGGTGATGATGCCCATAAGTCGCGAGTCCTCGTCCACTACGGGCAAATGCCGAATCTGATGCTGGCGCAAGGTGAATATAGCTGTGAAAATATCTGGAGACTCGGATTGTTTGAGGGTAATGGGCGATCGAGTCATTACGTCAGCAATTGTCAGTCCTACCGCACAAGCTGCGACGGTAGTTAGCTTGACGATATCGCGTTCTGTAAAAATGCCGATCGGCCGCGAGTCTTCCACGACTAAGACGCAACTGCGCTTGGCTGCGCTAGCAACAGCGTTGTGTTTTTCGCCGCAAAGCTGACAGGAGACCCGCATGGGGTTCATGAGAGCCAACACTTGGGCGATCGGGGTTTCTGGAGCCACGGTGAGGGGGTGGCGGTCGATCGCCCGATCTAAAGGTGACGAGTAGAGCGGCGGGCTGTTGGGTGCTAGGGCGGGTTCTGATGGTTTAATTGCTAGCTGCGGGACTGAATTTAGAAAATGATGTAATTGTTCTTCTTTTAGCATGGTTGATTATTAATTTTACTTAATGAGTTGTTACAATTTTGTAGACTTGGGTTGGCAGACTTAGCATTAATTAAACGGGTGACAGATTCTCGATCGCCTGAAAGCTGATTGCTAGAAAACCCCTGATTTAATTTTTAATTTTTAATTCCTATGTCGTGGACGCCCTTAAGTCATCGAATTCATCACTTGCCGCTCATCCTTGCGGGCCCGATTTTGCGCCGGACTGAAAGTCGGGCCGTGACAGTTTGGCTGGCTCTGAAAGCACCCCGCCGAGTCGAACTCAAGGTTTATTCGACTGAAGGCGGAACCGGCGAAATTGTCGGGGTGCCGTTGCTCCAAGGTGCGAACTCTACCGTGCAGCTCGGCAAATACCTGCACGTAGCGGCGGTGACTGCTAAACCGATCGACAGCAATGTCTTGACATCCGGGCAAATTTATGCTTATGACATTGAGTTTACCAGCAGTCGCGAGTCGCCGTCGAGGGTTGCAGTCCCAGAAAATGAGAAAGAAAATCTCATTTCTTGCCTGTGGCCGGCGTCCCCTGATTGGTCGGCTTTGGGACGGGAGACGATTAGTTATTTCGCTCACCAGTTGCCCACTTTTGCCCTGCCGCCGAACGATTTAAACTATTTGCGTATCGTTCACGGTTCTTGTCGCAAGCCCCACGGAGACGGCAGGGATGCGCTGCCAATTTTGGATAATTCGATCGAACAGTTTGCAAGTACGGCAAATAGCAGGCCCCACCAACTGTTTTTAACGGGCGACCAAATTTACGGCGACGACGTTGCCGATGCGATGCTGTGGGCTTTGACTGATGCTGGCGATACCCTGTTGGGCTGGGAAGAGAGTCTACCCCTGATGGATGATGCCCAAATTAAAAAGAATTTGTGTATCAGTATACCTAAAAATGCGGAAAACGAAAATGCAGTGGGCCCAGAGAGGGAAATTTTTAAAGAGTCACCTATTCAGAAACCCTCTGATGCTAACTATGAGTCCAAAAAACCAATTGAGTTACAGCCGGGGACTCGCAGCGATGTTGCCAGAGATTTTGGCGGCTTTACCGCGATGTTGGTGAATAAACCCAACAATGCTAAAAGTCACTTGTTTAGCTTGGGCGAATATTATGCGATGTATTTGTTAGTTTGGTCGCCGGTACTTTGGTGCGAGCGTTTTCCGAAGGGTAAGGATATTTGCCCAAATTCTAAGCAGGCAAAAGTCTGGGATAGAGAAGTTGTTGAACTTGACGGTTTTGTTCGCAACTTGTGGAGGGTGAGGAGGGCGCTAGCGAATATTCCTACTTATATGATTTGCGATGACCACGATGTTAGCGACGATTTTTATTTGAATCGAGAGTGGTGTTACCGGGTGCTGGGGAAGCCGCTGGGTCGGCGGGTGGTGCAAAATGCTTTGCTGGCTTACGCTGTGTTTCAGGCTTGGGGGAATACGCCCGCACAGTTCGATCGCGAAAAACCGGGAGATAAATTATTAACAACTGCTGAAAAATGGTCGAATTCGGCGGGGACTGATGTTTCTGCTTGGGAGGAAGCGGCTTCGTATTTGGGAATTCCAGCGCTAGATCCGAAAACTCATTTGCCTAAGTTGAAATTAGATGAAGATGTTTTTATTTTGGATCGGGATGGCGAGGGTGTAAGTGAGGTTTTGAATTGGCATTTTACTGTGAGAAGTTTTAAGCACGAGGTGATTGTGCTGGATACGCGGAGTTGGCGGGGGTATCCGGTGAAAAGCGCGATCGATCCGCCGATGCTTTTGACTCACAAAGGTTTTGAGGAGCAAATTCAGAAACCTTTGAAGGAGACTGATTTGCTGAATAAAACTGGGGAGTTTGAGATTGAGGCGACGCTGGTGGTTGTGCCGACAAATTTGGTGGGTTTGTGGATTATTGATGCGGTGCAAAAGTGGGATGTGGAACAGGGGAAGGTTTTTAATAGCGATGCGGGGGATGCGTGGAATTTTCACGAGTTGGCTTTTGTGAAGCTGTTGTCGGAACTTTTTAAACAGCGCGATCGGGTGATTGTGTTGAGCGGGGATATTCACTATGCTGCTGCTGTGCGGCTCAGTTATTGGTCTGATTGTCATTTTGGCGATTCTCGATCGAATATTGAGCCTTTGACGAGGGAGAATTATCGGTCAAATTGTCAATCTTCTGTGCTGGCGCAGTTGACTGCTAGTGCTTTGATCAATGAGGAGTGGAAAACGCATTTAATTCATACTAAGATTAAGTCGCTGCTTCCTGAGCGATCGCACGAATGTTTGGGATGGAATGAGCCGCTGGAATTAATTAAAATTTCGAGAATTGGCAAAAAGAAAGCTCTGGCGGCTGCTGTCAGGAATAGACAATCTCTGCCTGATTGGGGCTATCGGATTGACTGGATTAAACGGCAAAGAGCTCGGGTGTTTTTGCTGCTAGAAAAGGGAACTGCGTCTGATAGATCGCATAAAAATAAACAATTGTCATTCCTGCGTAGGTTGTGGAATTTTATATCGCTGTTGTGGCGCAATCGCTGGGTGCAAGAGGGTGATGAGATTGTGGGATATAGCAATATTGCGATCGTCAGTTTTCAGTGGCCTGCTGATGGTGATGGGGAGAAAGCAGTGATCCAAAATATTTATTGGCGGCCGCTTTGGGAGCCGGATAGTGTGGTTTACAGTCAGTATTTTGTGCCGCTGGGATTGGATGAGCCAAGGGTTGATTGATCGGGTGTTCTGCATTTAAATTTAACTTTTTGGGCGTTGCTCAGAGCAACGGCACAAGGGTTGAAGAGTCGATCGCCCGTTTCCCAAAAAGTCGAGATCCCCTTTCCCAAAAAGCCGAGATCCCTTCCCCTTCTCTGGCAGTTGGGTAAATTTGACAAAATTTGATATTTTTGCTATAATTTCCTGAAATTAATCACAATTAAAGCTCAACTATAAATATATGGAAGCTGTAATTGAAAGCATTGTAAATAAGCTGCGTTATTTAGGTAAACCGCAGCTAGAAGTTGTTCTTAATTTTGTTGATTTTCTAAATTGGCAGTCAGGGTCTGGCTTGTCATCAAAGGCAAGCGATTCTGACGCAGAAATGGGCGATCGCGAGTTTGAAATACTTTTAGATGAATTGGCTGATGAGTTCATTAAAAACAGGGGAGTAAATGTCCCTACGCTATCGGATTTTGCGGTCAGTCGTGCTGGTATCTATGAGGATCATCCATAGTAATGTTATGTCTTGTGGATACAAATATTTTGCTCAGGTTTGCCGATCGCTCTCATCCTTTATATCCTGTAATCCGAACTGCCGTAAAAAAATTGCGACAGGATGGATATAAACTGCAAGTATCATCACAAAACTGCGTTGAATTTTGGAATGTTGTTACTCGCCCGATCGATAAAAATGGCTTTGGATTGACTCCTGCTGATGCCGATCGCCTGTTACAGCGGATTGAGCGTCTTTTTCCGTTGTTTCCCGACACGCATTTAACATACTCGGAGTGGCGTAGGTTAGTTGTTACCTACAGAGTTTCGGGAGTTCAAGTACATGATGCCCGTCTTGTGGCTGTGATGAAAGCAAACGGTGCAGCACATATTTTGACGCTAAATGTTAAGGATTTTACTCGCTACGCCAGCGAAGGAATTGTGCCGATCGATCCGAATACTATCTATGAACAATAAAAATCGATAGTTGTGTATCTCGAAATTGTATCGTTTTGAAAAATAATTGTGGGACGCACGCCTGCTTGTTCGGAACCTTGTGTGGGATCGAGGTTGGCAATCCAGATTTCACCTCGTCTGATTGTCATGCCAAATCCTCATGTTTGAGGAGTTCTGAATATTCGCTGATTCCGAGTTCCGCAAGTTGTCGGTCTTCTTCGGCAAATTCGCTGTAGAGTGCAGCTAAGTTAGTTTCATCGATCGCAGGAATAGTCACTAATCTGGCACGGAATTTCAGGAAGGCTATAAATTCAAATACTTGTTGGAGTTGTTCTCGATCTAACTTTTCTAATTCTTGTTGGATTAACTCTCTCATGACAGTTATATTTGTTGTCAAGTTTTCTGTATTATAGCCCGATCGCCCATCCACCAAAAACCCGCTCGCCCATCCACCCAAAAACCCGCCGGTTGAAACCCAAAAAACCCCGGCGGTTGAAACCGCGGCTACAAAAACAAAACCCGCCTTCGCGGGTTGAAGATTGCGTTATTTCTTAGTCCGCGTAGGCGGACATCGTTTGTGTAGACGCGGTTTCCAACCGCCGAGGATTTCAAATTAGATCGCACATCCACAAAAAACCCGATCGCCCATCAACCAAAAATCCGATCGCCCATCCACCCAAAAACCCGGCGGTTGAAACCCAAAAAACCCCGGCGGTTGAAACCGCGGCTACAAAAACAAAACCCGCCTTCGCGGGTTGAAGATTGGGTTATTTCTTAGTCCGCGTAGGCGGACATCGTTTGTGTAGACGCGGTTTCCAACCGCCGGGATTCCAACCGCCGAGGATTTCAAATTAGATCGCCCGAATCGACCCAAAAATCCGATCGCCCTTAAACCAACTCTACATCACAGTAACTGGCAATGGGCCCATCACGTAATCCACCATCAAGACCAAAATTTGTGAAATTTGCAATTTCAAGTGACTCACGATTGCCACTTCTACCTGAAACCCTCACGGATTGACCTGATGTAATACAGTCCCCAAAAGCGTTTGGCTTGTTTCGTATCCCAAAACTTATCGTGCCACTGAAAGAGGAAACGGGAATGATTTTGGTTTGTGTTCCATTTGCTGTATCAAGTTCTACGAGAAAATTGTCTATTTCGTTTTTTGAATCGCAGTATGTCAGTGTGTATTGTGCCGTTTGTCCATAGGGGATGCGGTCAGGGATGAGTTCTACTTTAATGGATGAACCTCCTCCTGGCAAACAAGTTGGTGCTGGTTCAGGCGTAGTTGCAGGTTTGTCGCAAAAGTCTAATGGAAAATTATACTTTTTAGCAAGAAACTTTCGGATCTGAGGCAAAAAGTTTGTTTTAGAAGGTTCTGTCGGCTCCTCTTCCCCAAATGAATCAATGAGCTCCTTAGTAGATGAAGATAAATCTAAAGTACCTCCTACAGCATTTTCTAAGTCTTCTGCAAGTCCTGCTGATTTGAGAGCTTTCTCAATTCCTATTCCCTTCAATTGGTCAATTACCGCATCACCCAGGTCTTTATCGCTACCTGTAAGAAGTTTGCAACTGTAGTCAATGACTGTCAACGCCGTTGATACTCCCTTCAATCCTAGTCCAATAACGTCAAGTGATGCGCTAAGTCCCCCACTAGGAGCAGCAAACAATATACCAGTAACTAATGCAACGTTAGCAACAAAATCCACCACTTTAGCCACTTTGCCAATTCCTTCACAGAAGTCTTTAAGCGGCTGACAATTTGTCGCAAAATCTGGTTGACCAACGGTCGGAGGAGTAACTGGTGGCTCAGGATTAGTAGGTACTGTCGGCTCAATTGGCAGAGGAATAGTTACAGAATCAAAAATCTGACCATCTTTGATCCGCGATATTACACCTTCATCCTGATTGCCATTTTCAGCGTT
Organism: Microcoleus sp. N3A4; assembly: GCF_036701805.1. Taxonomy (NCBI): domain Bacteria; kingdom Bacillati; phylum Cyanobacteriota; class Cyanophyceae; order Oscillatoriales; family Microcoleaceae; genus Microcoleus; species Microcoleus sp. N3A4. The sequence continues at coordinate 177,678 of NZ_JAUBRJ010000003.1, read as the reverse complement.
CTGGCGAGACTCAACTCGTACAGTTTCATTAGAGCCTTCAAGAGTAATATCCGCGCTTGTACCATCTCGATTCAAGCGTGTTGTACTACCACGAACACCCGTTGTACGATTGGGTACAAATACAACTGATTCTACGAAACGTCCGTCAGCATCATCTTGAAAAACTACTGTATATTTGCTACGATCACTCGCCGGAAACTCCATCTGAAATTTGTTATCAGATAGCTGTTGCACTTCCGGTAAATCAATTGTAACTTTATCTTCAGCACGATCTGGTTCGACATCATAAGGTCTGAAACGACCTTTTAAATCGTCCGGTGTCACTCCCAAAACAGTACCTAACAATGACCCTGTTGCAGCCACTTTAATATCCACAGCAGAACCACCAGCAGGCTGCACTTTAGACTCCAAAACAATATCGGATTCCTTAAGATTTGTGCTGAGTCCGATAAAATCAATTGTTCTTTGAAAGTCGGTGATTAAGTCAAACGTAGGAGAGCCTAAAGCCGCCTCAGAGCGCAGAAAAAATATATCTTGACCCGCACCACCAGTCAGAGTGTCATTGCCCAAATCGCCAACCAGGAAGTCATCGCCATCTTCCCCATTCACAATATCGTTACCGCGACCACCCCGCAAAAAGTCGTCTCCGCCTGCGCCGAAGATTACGTCCTTACCTGCGTTTCCGTTGACACCATCAGCAGTTTCACCACCCTGCAAGGTGTCTGCACCCTCACCGCCAAGCAGACCATTTTGGCCCGCACCGCCACTCAGAAAATCGTTTCCCAAGCCGCCGTAGAGCAAATCAGCACCACCTCGGCCCTCAATTCGGTCATTTCCTTCGTCGCCGTAGACGATATCCCCTGATTCTGAGCCAGTAATCGAATCCGCACCGCCTAAACCCCGCAAACCGCCGATGAGAGTATCCAGCAAACCGATCGGGATCGTGAATGTGTCGCTTCCCTCAGTTAAAATGTAAGCACTACCATCGCTCGAAAGTGAGCCACTGCTGACTTGAGAAGTCGATCGCCCGATATCCCCAGCAGAACCGGAGATAAAGTCGTTTCCTGTGTTACCATTCAAAAAGTCTTGCGTGACAGAGCCTTCTAGCGTATCGTTGCCCCCAAGGTTGAGGATACCCTGAACATTCTGAGCATTCGATACCGCCTCTTGAGTCCCGGCTTTTTTGAAAGGACACCCGCAATCCTCTTGACTCTCCCCGCTATCACTGTTCAGTATTTCATCGCTTTTGTCCAGCAGAGCTAAATTGTCAGGCATTGTGTCGCTCACTTCGTGTTGGTACAAATAAACTGATTCAGAATGTACCTCATCTGTCTCACTTATGTCTTGACCAAAAAAGCCCGAAAAAGACTTAAAAAGCCCGAACTTTAACACAATTTTATTTTGCCCTTACTCAGCCCATGCAGCCCAACGACGATCGCCCGTTGCAAGCCGTCCCTGACGAAAACGAACTGCTAAAATTAGTTGATGGTCTGATCTTCGAGAAAACGGGTAAACATCTCAACACGCTGCAACGGCTACTGTTTCAGGGAATGTATGATGGTAAAACCTACGAAGCGATCGCCCGTGACACCCGCTACACTACCAAATATGTCCGAGAAGTTGGCTACAAGTTGCTCAAAAGTCTCTCCGCAGTGATGGATGAAGAGATGCAAAAAGGCAATCTCAAAGCTGCGATCGATCGCAGAAATATTAGCAATACTTCAAACTTCGGTAGAGATTATATTCAATACGTCGAATACGTCCACACCCTCAACCTAAACCCCTGTCTTTCTGGGCCTAGCAAATCTGACAACAAATACGCCACTGAATCCAGATTCAAAACTCAGATTGAACGGCTCGAAATTGATGTTGCTGATGTCGTTTGTAAGTTGCACAGTCAAGGTATCGAACCATGCCAAATCGCTCAGTTGCTTGGTCTGCCAGATGTGACGATAGAAACAATATTGCGTGAATTATCATAGCTAAGATGCGAGATATTTGTAGGGTGCGTCGCTGGAAGATTTTCTAGTTGATTTAGAGATTGTCGATCGCGACTAACCCTAGGATATAAAGTAAAATATAATTAATGCTCTCGAAGTTCTTTTTCTGGCAAAAGTTGGGTTGCCCAAACCCGATCTTCTTCCGATAGAGACGGTACGGGTTCTCGATTGTAATCGATCCGATAATCATAGCCAGCGCGATCGTAAACACCTGCAAATATTTCTGGTAAATTAACAATAGGTTCTACATCTTCCTCGCGCAAGGGAAGCGGAAATATAGGTAGAGAATCGCGGAGATTAAAAGCATAAAGTTCGGCAAACGGACGGCGATTACTGGGACTGACCAAAACCCGATAATCGCTTTGAATAGAATTATTAATAATGGGCATAGATTCCCATTTTCGTAGTAAATCGATTTCCACTAAATTAGTTAAACTACCTAAAATACTCTGGCGTTTTTTGAGATAAGTAATTCTTCCTTCTCCACTACGTTTGTTGACAGGAGAAAGAATTTCAATTGCGGTGACAACTTGTTTCGTTGCCATTTCTCGCACTTCCAGGTAAGTCTGTTTAATTTTTTCAGGAGCAGGCACTTTAACGGTAGTCGGAAGTGTTATATTTAAAGTGGCAACTGAACCTGTAGGAATATTCGGGTTATTAGATTGACGCTTAATCGCGACATCGGGGATACCTACTAAAAGGGAGTCGCTGTTACTGTCATTTGGATCGGTAATTTCATAGATGCGTTTGTCGATTGCAACCTCATATTTAGGGCGAATTTGAGGGACTAAGGATGCCGCGATCGCAGAAATTAACCAATGATGAGTTTCCTGCCAGAAATCGGGGTGTTCTAAGTAGGGGTCCATTCCAGGAAAGGGTGAAGGCATAGGACTGTTTTCCGATGTATTGACTTTCAAATCATTTTAGCATTTTTAATTTTGTAGGGTGCGTCGCTTTAAAGCGAGGCAGAGCCTCTGGATATAGGTTCCCAGGCTGGAACCTGGGAACCAGTTAAAGCTTGTCAAGAACAGGCATCCTGCCTGTTCCACAGTAATTATTGGAGATGTCTATTTGTAGATGAATTTAATCTGTTGTAAAACAGGCATCTTGCCTGTTGCAAAGAGCGGGCTTTTCGGCCCGCCCCACAATAAATTTAATCTGTTGTGGAACAGGCATCTTGCCTGTTCATAAAATTATAGACACCCCAAATATCAACTACAAAACAGCAGCAACAGTTGCCATCAGCAACCCTTGAAACAATTTCACCCCATCAGTTTCGCCCAACATCGGATCGGAAGCCCTCTCAGGATGCGGCATCATTCCTAACACATTGCCCGCCCGATTGCAAATACCGGCAATATTATTTAACGAACCGTTCGGATTGCCAGCATCGCTAATTTTGCCCGCCTCTGTGCAGTAGCGAAACAGCACTTGATTGCGATCTTCTAACTCTGCTAATGTATCCGCATCAGCATAATAGTTTCCTTCGCCGTGGGCGATCGGCAAATCGATGATTTCACCCGTAGTATAAGCCGCAGTCCAACGAGTATTACCCCGTACAACTTTCAAAGAAGCGCGATCGCAAATAAAGTTCAATCCCGCATTCCGTACCAGAGCACCGGGCAATAAACCAGCTTCAGTCAACACCTGAAAACCGTTGCAGATGCCCAATACAAGCTTTCCTTGTTTCGCGTGTTCCGCAGTAGCCCGCATCGCCGGAGAAAAACGGGCGATCGCGCCGCACCGCAAATAATCTCCGTAACTGAAACCGCCGGGAATTACAATGATATCGATATCCGAAATATCGGTATCTTCGTGCCAAATCATCCGCGTCGGTTGGTGCAGTAAACCTTGAGTCACCCACACCACATCGCGATCGCAATTTGAACCAGGAAAAACAATAACTCCAAATTTCATAAGCTGAAGGAAGAAGGAAGAGGGAAGAAGGAAGAAGGAAGAGGGAAGAAGGAAGAAGGAAGAAGGAAGAAGGAAGAGGTGTCAACTTAAGACTGAAATCTTATGTTTCTCTCGCTTGTATCAAAGTCTAGATCCCCCTAAATCCCCCTTCTTAAGGGGGACTTTGAGTGCTCCGAGTTTTCGTGTTTTTAACAGAGACTTTGAATGCTCTTGTCCCCGCTTTTTAACAAAGACTTTGAGAACCCTCTTGTCCCCCCCTTATTAAGGGGGGTTAGGGGGGATCTCCGGGTTTTTAAACACCCTAGGGGCGATCGCATTTATGCGGCCGCTGTCTCCACAGCAACAGGAATTTCAGTCAAATCAAAGCGATAATTTTCAATAACTGGATTCGCCAAAAGTTGGTCGCAAACGCGATCGAGTTGTTCGCGGGCCTCCGACTCACCAGCAGCAGTCAGCGTCAATTCAACGTATTTCCCGATACGCACGCGCTCAACATTGTCGTATCCCATGTGTTGCAAACCAGACTGTACGGCAGTGCCGGCGGGGTCTAAAACCGAAGGGCGGAGGGTAACATAGATTTGGGCAAGATATTTCTGAGTCACGGGAATGTTGCGGTAGGTGATGTGAAAGTTAGCCCCATTGTATTCTACAACCGAGCTGCACGCCGATCGCCATTTAACTCCCCCAAGTAAGATAGCCTAGAAATAGGGACAGATTTGATTCCAGCAGATTCGAGAAAAAAATTATGAGAACCAACCACACCCGCAGTCAGGAGCGTATTTTAAACTTGCTCAAAGTCCTGAATCGATCGCTCTCAGCGCAAGATATCTACTTAGAACTGCGTAACAGCGACCAAAGCATGGGCTTAGCAACCGTTTACCGCTCCCTCGACGGTTTAAAGCGAGAGGGGTTCGTTCACGTCAGAACCCTCGCTAGTGGCGAGTCTCTCTACGGTGCCGCCCACCAAGATCAACACCACCTAACTTGTCTGGAATGCGGTGCCTCCATTACGATCGACGAATGCCCGGTTCACCACTTAGAAAGCCAACTGCAACAATCTCATTCTTTCAAAATTTATTATCACACTTTGGAGTTTTTCGGATTGTGCGATCGGTGTACTTTGGCTCAAGAATCTTAAATTTGGTAATAGGTAATTGGGCATTGGGCATTGGGCATTGGGCATTGGGCATTGGGCATTGGCACTCACAAATAACAAATAACCAACAGTCAACAGTCAACAGTTAACAGTTAACAGTCAACTGCTAACAGTCAACTGTTAACTGGCTAATCAGCCTTATTACTTTCCCCAACAATCGATCGCATTCCTTCCAGCGCAGCGGGAATGCTGCGCGGGTCCATAAACATCACCTTGCTGCTGTCGCTGCTGCCAATTTTCAAGCCCATATCCAGATAGTTTTGAGCTAACAAAAATTGTAAAGCTTCCCGGGCATTGGGGTCGTTTTGCAGAGTTTTGCCGATAATTTGCAAAGCCTCAGAAGTAGCTTGAGCTTTCAAAACCTGACTTTGGCGTTCTGCTTGAGCTTTCAGGACGATCGCCTTTTGTTGAGCTTCCGCCTCCAAAATAGTCGCTTTTTGGCGCGCTTCCGCATCCAGAACTTGCGCTTCAGCTTTACCTTTGGCGCTGTTAACTGCTGACTCGCGTTCGCCCTCGGATGTCAGAATTGCCGCCCGCTTTCGCCGATCGGCTGCCATCTGCAATTCCATCGATTCCTGTACAGTTTTAGAAGGGACAATATCGCGCAGTTCTACCCGCGTCACTTTCACTCCCCAAGGATCGGTAACAAGATCTAAATCTCTGAGCAAGATTTCATTAATTTGAGAACGAGCAGTAAAGGTTTGTTCGAGGTCGAGTTGACCCATTTCGGCGCGAATTTGAGTCAGCACCATATTTACCATTGCTGACTGGAGATTTTCTACTTTGTAACAAGCTTTTTCCAAGTCTACAATCCGCCAGTAAACCACAGCATCAACTGTGATAGAAACGTTATCGCGGGTAATACAAGCTTGCGGGGGAATATCTAAGACTTTTTCCCGAATGGTTTGCTCGTAAACGACGCGATCGAGAAACGGCTTGACAAAATTCAAACCGGGTTCGAGTCTCCTGCCACTGTATTTACCTAAAGTTTCCACCAGCGCTTCATTTCCCTGATTGATAATCTTGACGGAACCTGCGAGGGCTGACCCGCCTAGTGCTAAAAATACGAGTAAAAAAAACTGTTCCACTGTCGCCTCCTATAAATGTTAAATGTTGAGTGTTGAGTGTTGACTGTTAACTGTTGACTGTTAACTGTTGACTGTTAACAGTTGACTGTTTGTGGACTAATGACTAATGACTAATGACTAATGACTACTGACTACTGACTAATGACTAATGACTACTGACTAACTACTAATTGTCTCTGATTAATTACGCATTTTGTTTAAAAATGCAAGAGATTTTCTGGCAAAACTATCAGAGTAGTGCCTTTCCGTCCCACGACAATTACGTTTTGGTTGGGGGGGATAGTGGCCTTCGTGTCTTCGCAGCGAGCTTGCCAAGAATTCCCCTCATAAATGACTCGGCCGGCTTCTCCGGGGGGAATTTCTGTTAAAGTTTTTGCTTCCTGAGAATCTGCGATCGCCCTTGCCTTGCCTTTTGGTATCAACCGCCGGGACAGCAGCACAAAAACTGTCGAAAATACCATCCACAGAAATATTTGTAAATTAACGTAAGGTAGAACTAGAGAGCATCCAGCTACGGCAAAGGCGCTCAGTCCCATCATAAAAGCGACAAAAGCAGTCGGGAGAAATAGCTCTGCCAAACAGAGCAAAGACCCAGCTAGCAGCCAAAGGAGCGTGGGAGTCCAGATCATAAAAAGAATAGGTGATACTATTTAGATCTTAGATTGGAAATTTAAGATTTAAGAAATGCAAACAACTGACTCTGCAAGGGTTTACGACTTGCGGGCCCTCAGAGCGATTTTTCGCGCCGCGGTATCAGGTTGAGGCTTCCATCGTACTCCAAGTCAGAGTTTAGTAACTTAGATTACAATTTTAGCCGGTGCAGACTGGCAGAAACTACAATTTCTAGGGGCCCAAAGGCAGTTAAGAAATTGATAGGGGCTAAAATCAGTTTATTCTTAAGCTCATGAATTTGGGCTTGCGAATCATATATCTTCAGAATGTTTTTACACAAACTATTTCGATATGATCAGCAGTTTCTCCGAACCCATTTATTGCCCGAATCTTAGCTGTGCCGAGCCACGCAATACCTTTGGCCGCCAGCACTGTGCAGCTTGCGAAACCGCTTTAATTTATCGATATTTGTGGGCGGTGGGCCAAGCAGCGGAAGAAGTGCCAACGGGTAAGGTCATCGGCGATCGATACTTTGTCGTTGCACCCCAAATCTGGCTAGACAGCCGTCCCGCTCTGCCACCAAGCGTCCCAGAACAACTGCCGGATACCATTATGCCTTACCTGCATTTGTATCCGCAACGGCTGCATACGCCTGAAGTATACGGTTTTTGTTCCCTGGGGGAAGCACCGGAAGCCACAGAGGTGCTGTTGTTGGAAAATGTGCCCATCAATAATTTCGGTCGCCTGTATCCTTCTATTTTAGAAGCTTGGTCTGGGACAACCGCCGCGCGCCAAGTTTACTGGCTGTGGCAAATGCTCCAACTGTGGATGCCGCTGTCGGAACAGGGAGTCGCTTCGAGTTTGCTGGTACCGGAAAATTTGCGGGTGGAAGGTTGGCGGATACGCTTGCTGGAACTGCACCCCGGCAATTTTGTACCGACGCTGCGCGATTTGGGAGATGTATGGTCGGGTTTGGTGGAATCGGCCGGGCCCGAGGTGCAGTCGAGACTCGGAGAGATTTGTCAGTTTATGCGCCGCAGCAGCATGAATTTCGATGCGATCGCCCTGGAACTAAACGATTTACTATTAGAACAAGCCGCTAAATTGCCTCTGCACTTAGAAGTAGTCGGCTTGACTGATACCGGGCCGCAGCGCTCCCAAAATGAAGACAGTTGCTATCCGACTGCTGCTGATTTTCAATCTAGCAAAACTTCGGGGGGAGAGAAACTAATTCCTTACTTGACAATGGTTTGCGACGGGGTTGGAGGCCACGAAGGAGGAGAAGTTGCCAGTCAATTAGCCGTGCAGTCCCTGAAAGCTTTAATCCAAAATTTGCTCGCAGAAATTGCTGAACAAGAAGAGTTGATGACGCCAGCAATGGTAATTAAGCAACTCGAAGAAATAGTGAGAGTTGTGAATAATGTGATTTCCGCTCAAAATAACGAGCAGGGAAAAGAGTTGCGGCAGCGGATGGGAACGACTTTGGTGATGGCCCTCCAGTTGCCTCAAAAAGTGAAAATTTCCGAGGATTTGCCCTCGAATAACAGTCACGAACTTTATTTAGTCAATGTTGGAGACAGCCGCGCTTATTGGATTGGCAAAAATTACTGTCAGCGGCTGACTGTGGACGACGACGTAGCCTCAAGGGAAGTCCAGCTAGGACACAGTTTATACTGGGAAACTCAACTGCGATCGGATTCAGGAGCTTTGACTCAAGCTTTGGGCACAAGGGACGGCGATTTCCTGCGCCCGACGATTCAGCGATTTATTGTCGAAGAGGAAGGCTTGCTGCTGCTGTGTTCCGACGGTTTGAGCGACAACGACTGGGTAGAACAGTCTTGGGAGAATTACGGCCCAGATGTGCTCGAAGGCAAAATGTCTTTGGAAGCCTCGGTTCAGTCTTGGATTCGCCTCGCTAACGAGAAAAACGGTTACGACAACACCTCTGTGGTGGCAACTTACTGTCGGATGTCGCCGGAGAGATTGGTACTGTTCGATCCGGCGGTGGCGTCAGCGCCGGCATCAGTGCCGGCATCAGCGCCGGTGTCAGCCTCGGTGTCGCTGCCGATGTCCCTGCCGCGGTCCCTCCAGAAGTCCGGGAGAATTCCAGAATCTCAGCTTTCAGAATCGTCCAAACAGTTGTTGTACCCCGAAACTCCCCTCGCCCCGGAACCAATTCAAAAACCCAAGTTCAAGCTTTTGCTGCCCATGCTGGGGCTGTTGGCGCTGATGTTAGCCTGCGGCGCTTTAGGTTTGTGGGTGCAAAGCCTCCAAAGCCCCCAGCCAGATCCCGCACAACTTCCGCCACCGCCGGAAACTCCCGCCCCAAGCCCTTCGGAGATTCCCTCGCCCGGGGCCGAGAGTCCCTCGCCGTCGCCAGACTCGACTCCTTCGGAGATTCCCTCGCCCGGGGCCGAGAGTCCCTCGCCGTCGCCAGACTCGACTCCTTCGGAAATTCCCTCGCCCGAAGCGGAAACTCCTCCGCCATCACCGCAGTAACAATAGTCCGGACAGTTTTCAATCACTAACGGCAGAATGCGGGTTTCAGCCTTCTCAGTGAGGTGAAATGCTAACGGTAGAATGAGGGTTTCAGCCTCGGTCTCAAAAACTGTCCGGAGTATTGCAGTAAGGGAGTTTGAATTAAGCAGAACGTTTCAACTGAGATGTTGCACCATTCTTGTTTAGGAACAGGCAAGATGCCTGTTCCACGAGAAAATTCATCTCTCGCTTCACAGGCATCTTGCCTGTTCTTGACAATGGTGCAAGATGTAAGTTTCATAAAATGCAGATACTTTCCGGCGGCACGGCAACTCGAACGCTGTCGCCGACTTTGTGCCGCTGCAAGTCATCTCTGTGCAAGTTTTGTCGGCGAAGGGCGATCGAACTTTTAGCAGTCAACCGTACCGTATAGCGCGTGTCAGTGCCAATATAAATAGCCTCTTCTACTATTCCCGGCCAGCTATTTTCAACATCATAATTAGCCGGGAAAATAGCAGCTTTTTCTGGCCTCAACACCAGGGTGACAACTTTCCCAGCGGGCATATCTTCTGCTGTCGCAACTAACACGGGCAACTGCTGGTCAACCAACACGATTATTTGACCGTGTTGCTTTTCTACTACTCGCCCGGTTAAAAAATTGCTGTCCCCAATAAAATCAGCAACAAACCGCGTTTTAGGATATTCATAAATATCAACAGGCGTCCCGACTTGTTGCAGTTTTCCTCCATCCATCACTGCAATTCTGTCCGACATTGTTAGCGCTTCTTCTTGGTCGTGAGTCACATAAATAAACGTAATTCCCAATTTTCGCTGCATTTTTTTCAATTCTAACTGCATCTCTTTACGCAATTTTAAATCCAGCGCTCCTAGGGGTTCATCCAACAGCAAAACAGACGGCTGTTTGACTAATGCTCTTGCTAGCGCTACTCGCTGCTGCTGTCCCCCTGAGAGTTGGCGGGGATAGCGTTTTTCTACATCGGTTAACTGTACTAATGCTAAGGCTTCAACAACGCGATCGCGAATTGTTTGCTGAGGCAAATTCTCCATCTCCAACCCAAAAGCGGCATTTTGTGCTACTGTCATGTGCGGAAATAAAGCATAGTTTTGAAATACCGTATTTACTGGGCGGTGAAACGGCGGGCGATTTTGCATCGGTTGGCCGTGAATGTAAATTTCGCCCGCTGTGGGAATTTCAAAACCGGCAATCATTCGCAAAGTTGTAGTTTTGCCGCAGCCGGAAGGGCCGAGTAAAGAAAAGAATTCGCGATCGTAAATTTGCAGGTTGATGTTGTCTACAGCTAAAAAATCTTGACTGCGGACACTTTTAAATACTTTGGAAACTTCTAGGACTTCTACGGCGTGCATTGTGTTAGTATGTATGAGTTATGAGTAATAAAAATCTGAGAGAGAACCCGGTTAAACTGAGATATTTCACCATTTTCAATAAGGCTTTTATGAACGGGCAAGATGCCCGTTCCACAAAACTTAATTTTCTTGTGGAACAGGCATCTTGCCTGTTCTTGAGAAGGGTGCAACTCCAATACAAGCTAAAAATTTAAGTAAACCAGCCCCGGCAGAAACCTGTTTTATATCTACTTTCCGGCCCCTGCTTTAACTTCCGTCCAAGCTCGATCGTACAATGCAGTTGCTTTCCCGACATCCTGCAATAATTTCATTTTGCCAAACACCTCAGCCGGCGGGTAAATTTGAGGATTCTTCAAATCTTTCGGGTCGATTAAACCTTTATCAATTGCTGCTTTGTTGGGCGATCCGAAGTGGGTAAAATTAGAAATTTTAGCGCCTATCTCTGGCTGCAAAATAAAGTTAATAAATTTCTCCGCTAATTCTTTCTGGGGCGCACCTTTGGGAATTGCCATGTTGTCAGAAAAAATGATTGTTCCTTCTTTGGGAATAGCGTAGCGGAGATTGGGATTTTCTTTCATTACCTGAAAAACATCGCCGCTCCATTCCATCGTCAGATTTACTTCTCCTTGATCGAGCAGATTTTGACCGGTGTCGGGGACAAAAGCGGCAATGATATTTTTACTTTTAATCAGCAAATCGCGGGCTTTGTTAATCTCTTCGGGATTGGTTGTATTGGGGTCAAATCCTAAATACATTAAAACTCCTGCAAATGTGTATCTGGCATCGTCTTGCCACGCCACTTTTCCGGTATATTTCGGGTCGAACATCGCCGCCCAACTGTTGATATCGCCCTTGGTTGTTTTCACGTTGTAGCCAATTCCCATCGTTCCCCACTGGTAGGGCAGGGAATATTTATTCCCCGGGTCAAAAGCTTGATTTATAAACTTAGGTTCTAGGTTTTTTTGATTGGGAATATTGTTTAAATTCAGCGGCTCAATTATATTTTCTGCAATCATGATTTTCACCATGTAATCGGCGGGAAATATTAAGTCGTAACCGGGGTTTCCCTGTTTGAGTTTGGCATAGAGTGCGTCGCTGTTCTCGAAAGTGTCGTATTGAATTTTAACATTGTTTTCTTTCTCGAATTGGGCGATCGCTTCTGGGGCGATATAACTTGCATAATTGTAAATGCTGAGCACTTGCTGCTGGTTGCCACCTGTGGGGCTACAGCCGAAAGCCACGGTTGCACCGATCGCAAACAAAATTAGGAAAGTCAGCAGGCGTTTCATAGGTTGTGTTAATTGCAGACGACAATAATTATGACACAAAAAGCAATTTTTTTAACTTTTCTGAACTTTTAACGATGATAAAACCAGCAATAAGGAAGCGAACAACATCAAAGTAGAAATGGCATTAATCGCTGGCGTTACTGCAAATTTTATCATGCCGTAAACAAATAGTGGCAGCGTCATCGAACCGACGCCGGTGGTAAAGAATGTTACGACAAAATCGTCCAGCGACAGAGTAAAAGCCAGCAGTGCCGCGCTGAAAATAGCGGGCCCAATTAGAGGCAGAGTGATGCGCCAAAAAGTCCGCCATTCGTTAGCGCCTAAGTCAAAAGCTGCTTGTTCTAATATCGGATCGAGTTCCGCCAAACGCGCCCTGACAGTAATAGTCACAAAGGAAATATTAAAGACAACGTGACCGATAATTACGGTAGGTAAGCCGAGATTGAGGCGAATTCCCGTGAGATTTTCTACGATCCGAAATACTAGGGTAAAGAAAACTAGCAGCGAAATGCCGATCGTAATTTCGGGCATGATAATCGGCAAAAACAGTAAAGCTTCTACTGCTTTGCGCCCCGGGAAATGAAAGCGTTCCAATGCTAGCGCGATCGTTGTACCAAAAACGGTTGCCAGCAAAGTCGAAATAGCTGCAATTAGCAAGCTGTTGTTGAGGGCTGTCCAGATCCCGGCGCTGCTGCTAGCCATTCCTAGCTGTGTTTCGAGTCCGAGTGTACCTGCACCGCCGAATAAACTGCGGTACCAGTCGAGGGTAAAGCCGCGCCAAACGGCATTGAATCTGGAGGCGTTAAAGGAGTAAATAATTAAGATCAGAATTGGCAAGTAAAGAAAGGCAAATGCTAGTGCAGCTTGTACCCAAAGCCACTTTTTGCCGATCGCCCGCACGAGTAAATCTAGTTTTGTTTTAGTCATTAGTCAGTAGTCATTAGTCAGTAGTCAGTAGTCAGTAGTCAGTAGTCATTAGTCAGTAGTCATTAGTCAGTAGTCAGTAGTCAGTAGTCAGTAGTCAGTAGTCAGTAGTCATTAGTCAGTAGTCATTAATCATTAGCGCATTTTAAGCTAAACGCAGGGTGCAACGATTTGTGTATACCTTACCTTATTAAGTTTCATCAGACACGCGGAAGTAAATTAACACAGGAATCAATATGATTACCGTCAACAGCATAGAAAGCGCCGATCCAAAAGGCCAGTCGCGGGCTTTCATAAACTGATTTTGAATCAGATTACCCACCATAACTGTTTTAGAACCCCCCAATATATCCGGTGTGATGAAAGCGCCGACTGCTGGAACAAAAACTAAAATAGATCCTGCAACAATACCGCGACTTGTTAATGGTAAAAACACGCGCCAAAAAGTGCGAATATCGTTTGCACCTAAATCGTGAGCAGCTTCTACCAATGAAAAATTGAAGCGTTCTATGCTAGAATATAAAGGCAGAACCATGAAAGGTAAATAGCCGTAAATAAGACCGATCGCCACAGCGAAAGGCGTAAAAAGCAAGTTCAACGGTTCGCTAATAATTTGCAAGCTTTGCAAGGCTGTGTTAACTACTCCTTCGCTGCGTAAGAGTACGATCCAGGCGTAGGTTCTCACTAAAAAATTAGTCCAAAATGGAATAATTACCAGCAAAAGCAAAGCATTTCGCCAGCGGGGAGAACGGGTGGCGATGAAGAATGCTAGGGGATAGCCCACTAACAAGCAAGCGGCTGTTGTCAGAAAAGCCAGCCAGAGCGATCGCCCAATTACTCCTAAGAAAAGTTCGCTGAACAAACGCTGGTAGTTGCTGAGAGTAAATATCCAAGTAACGCCGCCGTAAGTACCGCGTTCTAAGAAACTGTACAACAGTACAATTAGCACTGGCAAAATGAAGAAAACCATCAGCCATGCGGTAGCGGGAAATAATAGCAGCAACAGGTTAGCTTGCTGGCGGTTTTTGACACTCATTATTCACTCAAGCGAAATTTAGCACATAATGCAACACATTTTATATCAAATCCGCATTTTATGAATTATGCCATCATTAATAAATTATCAAGAGGTATGCAATGTCAGCAGAATCGTCAACCCCAAAAATAGTCGTCGTCGGTGCAGGATGGGCCGGTTTAGGCGCTACCTATCACCTAGCCCAGCAAGGCTATGATGTCACCCTGCTAGAAGCAGGCCCTTATCCGGGAGGCTTAGTTGCGGGGTGGAAAACCGCCGGCGGGCGTTCCGTAGAAGCTGGGATTCATGGCTTTTGGTATCCCTACAAAAACATCTTTTCCTTAGTCAAGGAATTAGGACTCGATCCCTTCACGCCTTGGACTCGTTCTTGTCAGTATTCACCCGCCGGATTGGAAGTAGAATCGCCGATTTTTCAGGACGAACCGATCCTTCCCACACCGTTAGGAACCTTTCTTTACACCAGATTTAAAAGGCTGCCATTAGTCGATCGGCTTTCAGCCTTACCCTTACTCTACGCCGTCCTAGATTTCGACAATTCCGACGAAGCTTGGCGCAGGTACGATCGCGTCACCGCCCGCGAATTGTTCAAACAGTTTGGCGTGTCTGCAAGACTTTACCGCGATGCTTTTGAACCCATGTTATTAGTAGGTTTATTTGCACCAGGAGAACAGTGTTCTGCTGCCGCAGCTTTGGGAATGCTTTATTATTTCATATTAGCACACCAACCGGATTTTGATGTAGTTTGGTGTCGCGGAACAGTCGGAGAAAAAATATTTCGCCCCTGGGTCGATCGCCTGGAAAAACTCGGCGCAAAAGTATTGACAAACCAACGAGTTACTGATTTGATTGTTGACAGCAACAATCAAGCAACTGGCGTTGTTTGCGGCGACAAAACCTTCGAGGCAGATGCAGTTATTTTTGCAGTTGGCGTCACGGGAATGCAAAAAATTATCAGCAGCAGTCCAGCTTTGCAAAGCCGCCCAGAGTTTCGGGATGCGATGAATTTGGGTGCAGTGGACGTGTTAGCTGTTCGCCTGTGGTTTGACAGAAAAATTGACATTCCCCTGCCTTCTAATGCCTGTTTTGGATTTAGTTCAACTACAGGTTGGACGTTTTTTGATTTGAATGCTTTGCACGACGAATTTCGAGACGAATCGGGAACAGTTGTCGAAGCTGACTTTTATCACGCAAATCAATTAATTCCCCTCAAAGATGAGGAAATTGTTTCCCTAGTTCAGCGGGATTTAGCGACTTGCATTCCGGCTTTTCGGGAGGCAAAAGTAATTGATAGCAGCGCGATTCGGCTGTCGCGGGCGGTGACGCATTTTGCCCCTGGCAGCTATCAGTATTTGTTGCCGGCAGTAACAAGTTACGATAATGTATTGATGAGCGGCGATTGGGTTGTGACCCGCCACGGTTCTTGGTCGCAAGAAAAGGCTTATGTTACTGGTTTGGAAGCGGCAAATTTGGTGATTTCGCGTTTCGGAATCGGAAACAAAGCGGCAATTATTCCCGTGGAAGCTGACGAACCGCATATTCAAATCGGGAGACAGATTAATCAGTTTGCTCGCAGTTTGACTAAAACTTTTATTCCCGATTTTTGGCTGCCATAATTTTTAGTCATTAGTCATCAGTCATTAGTCATTAGTTAATAGTTAGCGGTAAGGTGCAACTATAGCAATCCTAAATGAGTCGTAAATCTTTTTACCCCACCCCAACCCTCCCCTTACTAAGGGGAGGGAGTAAGAAATTCACAAATGATTTAGAACTGCTATATCATCACCCTAAATAATGAGGATCTGCATCTAGGAATGCTAACACGCTACTCATAGCGGTAAGGTGCAACCTAATGACTGATGACTAATGACTGATGACTAATGACTGATGACTGATGACTAATGACTAAGGACTAATGACTAATGACTAACAACTATCGCCAATAAGGCCGGCCTTTCCAAAAAACTCCCACCGCAATTCCTATTAGTGCAGCTTCCGATAAACTTGCTAAAGAAGCAGGTATGGGTAGGAATGATTTTAAAACCAAACCCAAGAGCACGCACAAAACTAAAACCCACAAACTAATTCGGTTGAGCAAAAATTGTTGTTGCCAATACTCTAAAAAGTAGACTGCTAAAGCTCCCATTCCCACTGCTACTGCGAAAGGTATCAATATCCCGAGGGAGGAGCCGTAGAGAAGCATCAGGACGTTGCGGATTGCCCGCGATTGCGTGAAACCCCAGGCTAAAAATAGCTCTAGCCCAATCACGATTGAGTTGACGAGCGCGGCAATTTGCAGCATTTCTCGCCAAGGTAAAAGTTTTAAGCGCCGCAGAAAATTGTTCACGATCGGCAGATTAGGTAGGTTGCTTTGATTTTATAACAGTTTTGCCCTGGCGATCGACCTTTGATGACAATTTGTGAAGTAAAATAAAGATATAGAGCAGTCTCTTGACAAATTCACCCAGAGTACGTGCCTATTAGTTGTTGGAAACGTGAAAGGAAAAAAGTTATGGTGGAGAACACTGTCGATTGTGCTGTAGCTTGCGTCAATGGCTGCGTTCTGGGCGACAAGTGCCCGAAGCGGGAATACGCAGAAGCAACGTCCAACTTTATTGAAAATACTTCTCTGGATAAAATGCTAGAAATAGCAGAGGAAGCGGTGAGAAGGAAACGGATGGAACCCCCCAAATGGGTAATTCCTGATTTTCCCGAATAGAATTAGCCTCCCCATTAAAAAGCGATCGCCCTTTTGAAACGGGCGATCGCTTTTTGTATTCCCAATGAAATAGCTGAGCCGAATCAATATATTTCCTGGGATAGAAGCTAAAAGCTTAAATAGCACTTATCATACTACTTAATTATAGCCAAGGGCAATTAATAAAAACAATTCAGCTAAAGCCAAATTCGGACATTTTTAATTTAATTGAGTTCAAAAACAAACAGGAGCAAGTATCGTGGCACAGCAAAAAAAAGGCAACGCAAAAACAACAACAGAACGCGATAATTTGGGCGAATTGCCTCAAGAAATTACCGAATCTTACGGTACCGGCGTCATCGATCGACCGGAATTGAGCCAAGACGACATAACAACCCTGCAGGACAGCAGTTCGGAATACTCTTCCACTTCCCACATCGGCGGCGAGGATGGCGATCCGGCTGCGGAACAAGAAAGTGCGACTGGCGAGCAATCGGTGGGCGGAAGTGCGCCTACTCCCGACATGGATATGGTTGACGAACTCGGAGCCGCTGCGGGCATAGAAATGGCCGATGGGGCTATTTTGCACACAACAGATATGCTTGAACGTCGAGATGAAAGTCGGTGGGAATTAGACCCGAGTTCTGCGGAAGATTATCAGGAACGACCGGATTTCTAGGTCTAATTTTTACAAAAAAATAGGTACTATAATAGGAGCGGGTTCACCAGTATCCACACTTACAGCATATTCCAGGTTCATGAAGTACAGTATCCGCCTTAATTGTGTGGTACGTGTTATGTAGGGTGCGTCGCTGCTCGTGTTTAATGGAACTTGCAGATTTACTGGTGGCGACGCACCTTACTTACGACTCTTATTGTGTGTACCGCATATACATGGAATATGCTGTAATCTGCCAAGTATTTGTAAATCCGCCCCTCCTCACTTTTGCTCTCGCAACACGTATCCAACTCCCCGAACAGTATGCAGCAGGCGTTTTGAGTTACTTGCTTCTAACTTAATCCGTAACGCACGAATATACACTTCAATAATGTTTGACTCGCCCATAAAATCGTAACCCCAGACTTTTTCTAAAATTCGATCGCGGGTAATGACTTGGCGGGGATTTCGCAGCATAAAATCTAGCAAATCAAACTCTTTGGCAGTGAGTTCAATTAGTTGACTGCCTCGATAAACTTCACGGGTTAAACCGTTCAAGATTAGGTCTTCAAATTGTAAGTTATCGGCGTCATTTTGTTGAGTGCGGCGCAGACGTGCTTTGACTCTCGCGAGGAGTTCTTCCATACTAAAAGGCTTAGTAACATAATCATCGGCTCCAGCATTTAATCCCGTCACGCGATCGGGTACTTCATCTTTTGCTGTTAACATAATTATTGGTACTTGAACACCAGTCGATCGCAACCTTAAACAGATGTCTAATCCAGAGATGCCGGGAAGCATCCAATCTAAAATTAATAAATCCGGTTGAGCATCACGAGCCATCATTAATCCATCCAATCCATTTGGGGCGACAGTGACGTGATATCCTTCAAGACTAAGTTCAGATTCGATGAACTTTGCCAGTTTAGGGTCATCTTCAACAAGGAGAATGCGATCGCTCATAGCTGCGGATTCCAGACAGGTAAGGTGATAGTAAAAATACTACCTTCTCCCGGTTTAGATCGGAGCGTAATACGTCCTTCCATGCCTTCGATCAGACTTTTGGCGATCGCCAATCCCAACCCCGTACCGTCTCTAGAGCGCGTCATTGACTCATCCACCCGGTAAAATCGTTCAAAAATCCGGTTTTGATGGGGCAGAGAAATACCAATTCCGCGATCGCCCACATGAATCATCACCTGCTGTTCCTTCTTTTCTAATACTAACTCAACTGGTTGTTCGGGAGCAGAATACTTGATTGCATTATCAACTAAGTTGATTAACACCTGTTGTAAACGATCCTGATCGGCACAGGCTACAACATCCTCATCAGTTGACACCAAAAGAATTTTTCGATTGCTAACTTTTTGACTCATTTCGGCCACCTCAGCCACCAGAGTATTCAGCATCACCGGATTCAAACGAAAGTGCAAGTTGCCGCTATCAGCCCGTGCCAAATCGAGCAAATCTTCTAACATCCGAATCGTGCGTTCAGTTTCCCCAACGGCTGTTTCCAGTGCTTGTTGCTGATAGTCACTTAAGTTAGTGCTGCGACGCAGCAAACTTTGTAAATAACCAACTACAACCGTCAGAGGAGTGCGTAATTCGTGGGAAACATTACCGACAAATTGGCGTTGTTGCTCCCAAGAACCAGATAAGCGAAACAACATCTCATTAAAGGTTTGCGCTAGTCCTAAAATCTCATCAGGAGCCTGATGCAGTTGGAGTTTTGCCGCCTGCAAATTATCAGCCGACAAAGTGCTAGCTACCTGACTCATATGTTCCAAAGGATGGAGAGCATGACGAATGCGACTGGCGATCGCCAACATTAACACTAAGATTACCACAATACTGACAACAATTAGACTGCGAATCCCATCATTTAACTGACGTTGCTCATCAGTGATATCTTGAGAGAAATATACCGTACCCAGTAACTCATTTTTAATCCTCAGAGTTCTGCTACAGATCACCAAATAGCGATCGCCCACTTGAACAAAAGTCGGCTCTGCAGGTACTTCCGTCAACGAGATCATCTTCGTAATCTTAGAAGATTGCAGATCCATATCAGGTGAATTTACCAAAAGCATCCCATCATTTCGCTTCACCCACACCATGATTCCTCCTGTCGAAGCTTTGTGGACGCTTCGGGTTAAGCCAATTTCTAGTGAACCCATTTCACTATAAAGCTCAACCTGTTCGGGAAAGCGTATTCCAATGTATTCCAGGGTTTGTTTATGGGCACCGACTAGATTTTGCGACCTTTGCCAGCCGGCCCAAAATGCCACACTGCTAAGTCCTAAAATCGAGAGTACCAGCAATTCCAGCGTCAGGCGAAACTGAAGCGAAGAGGTAGAAATTCGCTTGCCAGTGAGATGATTAATAGCGCCTTTAAATTGGCTAATTAGCTTCATTTTATGGTCATGTAGTGAGGAGAATTAAGCATTAAAATGAGTCAAAATTCAACTAGATAAAATTAGTATCGCGTGGAACAGACGAAAGTTGGTGCAGCCGCGATAATCGCCCGTTATATTTGAGGTTTGTTGATATTTGCTTTCATCAGACTGCTATCTTAAAAGTTTTCTGCAGTGCCTTTACTCTGGTTAAACTCAAATCGCCGATCGTAATCTGTTACACCATAAAGATTAAAACTAATGGTTGGTCGATCTCCCAGTGCTTCCACATGATGAATCGCATCTGGCATTAAGCACAAAACGTCACCAGGAGCAAGCAAAATATCGCCCACTGTTGTGATTTTATCGGGAAACTTGCGAGTTGGCGATCGCTGCCAAAAAGTATTTTTCTCCTGTCCATCAAGTAGCGCCACCAATCCCCAACTGGCATGATTGTGAATCGGAGAAACAGCACCCGGTGCCCAAGCCACCAACTGCACCGTCAGAGGAAAAAATGGTTCATCATAAAGTGTTTGTACTGCCCACCCTGTCTCAGAGTCAGGCTCAAGGAGAGCAATTTGAAACCAGGAAGAACTATCTAACAACCTGCGGACAAGGGGACAAATTGCCTGGAGTCGTAAATAATCATCACTAATTTGGTCTAATACATCTTCCAAGTCAGTTAAAAAGCGGTAAAGTCGGTAGGGATGGGTCAAATCTTCAATTTGACTTGTAGCCTCAAAAATATTGCACTGTCCATCATCAGTCACTAACCAGTCTTGTCCTGTCATAATTTCTCAACTCGCGGTTAAATTACTGCACTACTAAAAGATAATCAGGGTTAATCTCCACTCTATAAGACATTCCTGGCAACTAGATGATGCGTTCCTAATTCCCAGATGAATTTTTGCTGAAGAAAGTGGCGTATAAAGTATTCAGAGTTTTATCTCCCATCCATCTCTTCCTCATCTAGCACTCATTTTATTGAGTGTTAATGTAAACAACCTCAAGTCTTGAGGACAACAAAAAGCCAGAAAAATTGCCAGAGAGCAAGAAGTCTCAAGCAAATATCTGGGATGGAACTATTAACAATTTATCTGGGAATTAGACACATGAAAGTAAAATACATTACCACGATCGCCATTGCCACCATTCTCGGTTTGGCAACAGCTAATGTTAGCTACGCCAACTTCAAGGCTGCCACAAGCTTAAACTCTACAACCGTTTCATTCAAGATTGCAGAATCCAATCCTTGTGCTGGTAAAGCCAATCCTTGTGCTGGTAAAGCCAATCCTTGCGCTGGTAAAGCCAATCCTTGCGCTGGTAAAGCCAATCCTTGCGCTAGTAAAGAAAATCCTTGTGCTGGTAAAGCCAATCCTTGTGCTGGTAAAGCCAATCCTTGTGCTGGTAAAGCCAATCCTTGCGCTGGTAAAGCCAATCCTTGCGCTGGTAAAAGCAGCACAACAACCCTTCATCCTCAGTTTTACACTGAAAAAGGTGTGGCTCTTGATGGTCAAGATGTCGTAGCCTATTTCACCCAAAGCAAATTAGTTATGGGAGTTAGCCAATTTAAACATAATTGGGGTGGAACAACTTGGATGTTTGCTAGTGCAGCAAACCGTGATATGTTTGCTCAAAATCCTGAAAAGTATGCTCCTCAATACGGTGGATATTGCGCCCAGGCTACCAGTGAAGGAAATCTTGTTGTCACTCAGCCTGACGCTTGGAAAATCGTTAATGGGAAGCTTTATCTCAACTACGACAAGAAAGTACAAGCACAGTGGATGGGGGATATCCCCGGTCACATTGCTTCAGCAAACAAAAATTGGCCGGCTATTCTGAATAACAAAGAACTGTTCCGCTAAGCTCAAATAGAACTTAGGGCGGGCGGGACACCCCACAACCAATTTGATGTCTGGTGGCACAGGCATCTTGCCTGTGGCTGCTTAGGGCGGGCGGGACACCCCACAACCAATTTGATGTCTGGTGGCACAGGCATCTTGCCTGTGGCGCCAATTCATAGAATTTGCTGAAACAAAATTATGACTTCATGGCTTAATTATTTGGGCTTTCATCGTCGAGATCGTACCCCCAGAAACCGGATACCGATCGCCACCACCGTCATGTTAGGTTCGGTCATTTTAGCGGGTGGACTTGTCGCTGCTTGGTTTTCCGGTAACGGCACTCTCGATCGTCTATTTGCCCAACTCCAAGCAATGCAAAATCATCCTCCCATGTGGCTGCAAGTGCCGATGGTCATGGGGGAGTATTTGCTAACACCTACGGTCGCTCTGCTGGCGATTTCTTGGGTGATTATGCGGGTTTCGCCCGTACCCCGAACCTGGTCGCGGGTGGTAGTTGTGGGAATTTTGTTGATGTTGGTGACTCGTTATCTGCTGTGGCGATCGCTCACAACCTTAAATGTATCCGATCCATTAGATGGAGTCTTTAGCATTGGGTTGTTCCTTCTAGAAATTTTCCTCTTGCTTACCAATATCCTTCAGTTATTTTTGATGTTGTGGGTAAAGGATCGGCGTCCAGAAGCGAATCGGTTGGCAATCGATGTGGTTGAGGGTCGATTCACGCCATCGGTTGACATTTTGATACCCACTTATAACGAGCCTGCCTATATTCTCAAACGCACGGTAATTGGTTGTCAAGCCCTCGACTATGCGAATAAAAAGATATATCTGCTCGATGATACGCGGCGTAAAGAAATCCGGCAACTTGCAGATGAATTAGGGTGTGAATACATCACTAGACCTAATAATTTTCATGCGAAAGCAGGAAATTTGAATCATGCCTTAGCTTATACTCAAGGAGAGTTCATTGTTGTATTTGATGCCGACTTTATCCCTACCAAAAACTTTCTGATTCGCACCCTTGGTTTCTGCCAAGATCCCACAGTGGCCCTGGTTCAAACGCCTCAAAGTTATTACAATGCTGACCCGATCGCCCGTAATCTAGGCTTAGATAACGTTATCACACCGGAAGAAGAGGTTTTTTATCGCCAAATTGAACCTATCAAAGATGGTGCCGGCAGTGTAGTTTGTTCGGGAACCTCCTTTGTTGTGAGACGCAGCGCCTTAGAACACGCCGGAGGATTTGTCACCGAATCTCTTAGTGAGGATTATTTCACCGGCATTAAACTCTCTGCTAAAGGCTATCGCTTGGTATATCTCAATGAAAAACTCAGCGCTGGCTTGGCGGCGGAAAATATTGCAGCTTATGCAACTCAACGCCTGCGCTGGGCGCGAGGAACTTTACAGGCGTTTTTTATTGATTCCAATCCTCTGACTATTCGCGGACTTAAACCGATTCAGCGACTGGCTCATTTTGAAGGACTTTTGCATTGGTTTACCTCCATTCCCCGCGTGGGTTTTCTGTTGATGCCTTTAGCTTATTCCTTCTTGGGCGTGATTCCCATCCGAGCCAGTGTTCAAGAAATGTTGTACTTTTTTCTGCCCTATTATTTAGTACAGTTAACGGTTTTTTCTTGGTTGAATCACCGATCGCGATCGGCATTACTGTCTGATATTTATTCACTGTTACTAGCGTTCCCGCTGGTTCTGACCATCATTCAGGTGATGCTGTCTCCCTTCTCCAAAGGATTTAACGTCACAGCCAAAGGCACTGTGAGCGATCGCTTTTCCTTCAACTGGAAGTTAGCGCTACCGTTGCTGCTATTATTTATTCCAAATGCGATCGGCCTGTGGCACGTTCTGGGAACCTGTTTGATTCAATTTCAAATGCACGCATCAGAGCCGGAAATCATCCAGCATTTCAAAGGGTTGGGGATTGGTTGGATTTGGAGCGCCTACAACCTTTTAATTATGAGCATCACGCTGTTAATTTTGTTAGACGCTCCTAAATCCGATCGCTATGAATGGTTCGATCTGCGTCGATTGGTACGGCTTGCGGTGAATGGACAGATTTTTTGGGGCGTGACTACTTTCATTTCTGAAGTGGGGGTTCACGTAGAGATGACTCAAGCCCAATTGCCTGTTATTATTACAGGAGAAACACTCCCGGTGACACTAAAAATTCTGGAAGATAATTTGAGCTTACAAGGGCAAATCGCTCAGATTGACTTGAGTGGTGAATTTCCCTCTGTACAGATCCACTTTGACAAATTGGATCTTGCTCAACATCGGTGTCTGGTGGAGATGTTGTTTTGCCGTCCAGGTCAATGGAAACGTCCTTGTGCTCCTGGTGAGTTAAAGTCTCTGTTCCTGCTATTTGGGATTTTGTTGAAGCCTCGGATTTTGTTCGATCGCGATCGGGCGATCGATTTCCTGAAGGTCTCAAAAGTTTAGTTTTATCAACTTTAAGAACGAAAAGGTGCTGTATGGAATTTAAAGATTTTCTGGTTTTGCTGCATCCTATTTTCGCTGTAGCGATTGTTTTTCCTATGCTTGGTGTTGTTCTCAATATGGCGTGGCAAACTATGCAGCGTCGGAAGCAAATTGCGATCGACACCAAGAGCAAAATTCCACCTGTAGTCGGTCAAGAACACGTCAAAGCAGGTCGAATTCTGTCAGGTTCTGTGGTAGGAGTGACGTTGTTGGGTCTAGCCTACCCGATTTTTGAGCATATTTTGAGCAAGGATGTTTGGAGCAAAAACTCCTTTCAGGTCATTTTCATTGTGCTGATGTTTGTTGCAACTATCGCCTCTTTGGTCATGCTATATCGATCGACACCCGCTTTATGGCGGGGCATATTTGCCACTCTAACAGGTACTGGTTTGGTGATTCTTGGCACTCAAGATGGCGTTTATCGGCTAACCAATGAATGGTATTGGTCTCACTACTACATTGGCATCACCGCTGCGCTAATTATGGTTTTCTCCCTTGCGATCATTCAAGACATTTACAAAGACCGCTCAAATCGCTGGCGCACTATCCATGTCATCTTGAACTCGATCGCTGTGCTGCTCTTTCTGGGACAGGGAATGACCGGAACCAGGGATTTATTACAAATTCCTCTGAACTGGCAGAAACCCTATATTTATAGCTGTGATTTCGCCAATAAGACCTGCCCAAAGCCGTGAGCGATCGCATTACTTCGAGATTCCAGCCTAAAATTAGTAGAAATTAGAGCAATAAACCCGGTTTCTGAATGTAATAAAGTCCTGGTAATCACAGGAATGAGAACGAGAAACCGAGTTTATGATGCCCGAATTGCGTCAGCCCTAATCAGTCATAAATCTTAATCATTGCGAGCCAAACCCTGAAGACTAACTTGCAAAATCGACAAACCCAAAATTAGCAAAAACAAAACCAGCCCGATCGTACAAGCATAGCCAATTTCCAAATCATTAAAAGCCCGTTCGTAAAGATAATAAACAACAGTCTTAGAACTATTGCGAGGCCCGCCCTGAGTCATAATATAAACTTCTTCAAAAACCTTAGTAGCAGAAATCGCCGAAATTACCGCAACCAAAACTAGATAAGGCTTCATCAGCGGCACAGTAATATCCCAGTGCTTTCCCAAACCATCAGAACCATCAATAGCAGCCGCCTCATAAAGTTCTGCCGGAATAGCTTGCAGCCCTGCCAAATAAATCACCATGTAATAACCCAATCCTTTCCAGATAGTAACTGCCATGACGCTAAAGATTGCTAGCTTCGGATTAGCCAGCCAAGAAACAGGAGGTAAACCCAACAATTCCCCCAACTGATTCAGCAGTCCAGTCTCAGCAAACAGCCACTTCCAAGCAATCCCGGCGACAACCATTGAAATCACCGCCGGCGTGTAGTATGCTGCTCGAAACCAGTTCATCCCCTTAAGTTTTTGGTTGCACAAAATCGCCATTCCCAACGGCACAACAACCAATACAGGCACAACGCAGGTGAGATACAGCAGCGTATTCGTCAAAGTTTGCCAAAATACTCGATCGCCCCACAACCTGTAAAAATTCTTCAACCCCACCCACTGCGGCATTTGAGTCAAATCATATTCGTAGTTGGTAAAACTCAAATAAAAAGCTTGCACCGCCGGCCACAAAACAGTCAAACTTAAAATAAATAAAGCCGGCAGCAAAAACAAATAAGGCGTCAAATAGCGTCGGGAAAAAGTCACAGACATAAATTAATTATTAGTTATTGGTTATTAGTTATTACTCGTTAACAGGGTCTGCCTGGTAACGCAGATCCGGAGGCTCTGCCTCCAATTTTCCTACTAACAAGCGAGGCAGAGCCTCTGGACATTGATTCCCAGGTTGAGCCTGGGAACCAGCTATAAAACTCGCATTTTACTCGTTAACAGGCTCTGCCTGGTAACGCAGATCCGGAGGCTCTGCCTCCAATTTTCCTACTAACAAGCGAGGCAGAGCCTCTGGACATTGGTTCCCAGGCTGAGCCTGGGAACCAGTTAATATTTCTTGTCCCCCCCTCCCGCGGGGGGTTAGGCAGGGTGGATTAATTGTCATCCTAGAAATAGGTACGTAGTTGGGCTTTAGCCCTCTTTATATATACGTCTAAAGAGGGCTAAAGCCCAACTACGTACCTTTATTAATTAATATAACAGTTGCGTCCCAGACGCGAGCTTTGAGCGGTGCTTTCTGTCGTTTCAGTTTTCTTCTCCTCACAATAAAACCACCCTGCTTATTAAGGGGGGTTAGGGGGGATCTAGACTTCGACCCTACAAACAATTGTTATTTAACTCCCGAAAACAAACCCTGCCAATCTCCGGGAGAACCGGCATTTTCCCCCTCTTTCACCTCAAAAGTAACATTGCAAGCTTGCGGTTGTTCCAAAGCCTCCACGCACAATTCTGCAATATCTTCCCGACTGACTTTGCCCCTAATATTGTCTCCTTGCTCAAATATTAAAGCTTTGCCTCCCGCTTCTTCAGTCAAAGCGCAGGGTCTGACAACAGTATAAGGTATGCCGCTCGATCGCACGCAATCTTCCCCTTTCAACTTCCAAGTCAAAATCCCCCCCAACATATCATTCATCCTGACAGCCGGCGGTTCTTCTTCCAAGTTAATTCCCGGGCGGCCCGGGCGGGTAACTCCTGCCGAACTCACCATCACAAATCGCGGCAAATTATCTCCCCCATCAGCTTTAATAGATTCTAACTCCAGTTGAAAAATACCCGGTGTAAATTTCGGGTTGAGCGCGCCGTCATATTCAAACTTGCTCAACATTAACTGAAAAGAAAAAATACTGCTGGTATCAAATTTCGAGCCATCCTTAACAGTTTTCGCGCGGAATACTGGAATTAACTCATCAAAAGGAACAGTGACAGTAATCCAGATATTGTAAACAGTATCAAAAGAATAGCAATAGCCAATTCCATCCCATTTAGCTTCGCTGCGAACAATCAATTTGTAGCGCTTGCCGTCGCCCTTAACGCGCAGTTGGAGGCCGCTAAATCCTGCGAGATTGAGCGGAGGATCGAAGTTGCGGGTACGCACCGAAGCAAAGCCGCCCGAGTTGGCAGTAGAAACATTGCCTGTGAATATAGCTGTATTGTCTGTAAGTACGATCGAACTTTCGCTGGTGCCGCCCATCACGATGTCGTCGAGGGCACCCCAAGTTTCTTTTAAATCTTGGCTGGGTTTTGTGAAGTCAAAAATTGTTTTGTCGCCTGCTTGAATTAGCTGGCGGCGAACAGCTTGCACTAAATTGTTAAGGCCTTTGTATTCGACAATTTCGGGAACATCGACAACTTCCGGCATATAAAATTTGATGCCTTGATAGTATTTTTCCCGAGTTGGGGTGTCTCCTTCTACTGGTTGAACTTTAGTGCCGGTACAGCAGATAACCGCTTCTACGCCCTCGGTTACTAGCGGTGTTAGGGTTTCTGGGAGAGTGATATCTCCCTCGACTAATTCGATATTTTTGCCGAGAATTTCTGTTGCTCTTTTAGCATCTCTGACGAGACAGCGTACTTTATATCCCCGCTGTTGCAGCCGCTTGACAACTCGCTTCCCGACGCCGCCGGTGGCACCGGCTACCAGTATCAGTTTGGGTTGGTCTTTTTTACTGTTGCTGCTGCTTCCAAACAGTTGTTGCAGCCAGCTAATGCTGCCAATGAAGGGAATGACGCCGAAATAAGCCAAGGTTTTGACAAACCTGCCGGCATCCCATTGGGCGGTTTTTTTTTCAGTCATAGTCGCTTCCTCTGAATTGGCTCAAATCTACTTAGCTGCTTTTGTATTTTAATCGAATTTTCGATTTTTGAATTTGGTCGATTCCCTACCATTCGGGATAGCTTCGTTCGCGCGGACTTTTGTTCACTTGACAATGGGTGTGGGATGAGTTTGGCTCAAGGGAATCTCAATAATCAACTCCGTTCCCTCTCCGGGGGCTGAAATGCAAGTCAATTTGCCGCCGTGTTGTTCTACCACAATTTCGCGGCTAATCGCCAAACCTATCCCCACACCTTTGCCCACAGGTTTTGTGGTAAAAAACGGCTCAAAAATTTTCTGGCGAACTGTTTGGTTCATGCCCCAACCGTTGTCCTCAATCCGAACTGCTACGGCTTTTTCTCCCGGACAAACTTCAGTCACGATCCGAATTTGTCCCCACTTGACGGGCTCTTGTTCGCCCCCGTAGTGCGGCGATAAATTCTTGTTGACAAAGGCATCTTCTAGAGCATCAATTGCATTTGCCAGTACATTCATAAATACTTGGTTGATCTGAACTGCGAAACACTCGACCAAAGGCAGACAGCCATATTCTTTGATGAGATGAATTGAGGGTCGATCGGGCTTCGGTTTGAGTCGGTTGCTCAAAATCAGCAAAGCGCTGTCCAATCCGTCGTGAATGTCAACTGGTTTAATCTCTGCTTCGTCAATTCTAGAGAAGTTTCGCAGCGACTGAACTATCTCGCGGATGCGGTTAGCTCCTACTTTGATTGAACCCAGCAACTTCGGCAAGTCTTCAACTATGAACTCTAATTCTGCTATTTCTATTTGTGCTTGAATTTCTGGCGAAGGCGACGGATAGTGTTGCTCGTAAAGCTGCAATAAATTAATCATTTTTTGACTGTATTCGTTGGCATAGCTAATATTTCCGTAGATGAAGTTAATCGGGTTAGTGACTTCATAAGCTACCGCCGCCACTAACTGTCCCAAACTTGACATTCTTTCGCTTTGCACCAATTGAGTTTGCGCCCGCTTAAGCTCGGACATCGCTGTTTTTAAATGAGCTGTTTTTTCGCGTTCTCTGGCGACTGATGCTTCTAGTGCTGTATTTAATTTTTCGAGTTTGGCTACTTGGCGCAGCACTATATTAATCATTGCTTTTTTGAGTTCCAATGCAGCGTCTATTTCGCATTGTTTCCAAGGCAACGATTTGTACTTCACATTTTCTTTCCACAGCTCGAAGGATTTCCGAGGAGACAGTCGATGGCTGCCATCTTCATCTATTTGAACTGGTTTGTTGGGTTTGCCAGCCCAATTTACAGTCTTAATTACTTCCGGGCGAAACCACAAAACGTATATTTTCTGAGTCGGCGATATTGCTACAGCCAAACACCCGCTGGCCGTGTCTTTAAATTCCTCAGCTTCTGGATAGAATTTGGTCAGCGAGTCTGTATAAAAAAATTCTTTCTTTAGGTATTTTTGCACCCACTTAGTTAAGTATTTAAGCGATTCTCCTTGAGGTGTTTGCCCGACTGGATAGCAATTGTCTCCAAATATTATGGCTGCTCCCTGGGCGTTGACTGCTTCCAGCAAATTATGCTGACAGTTAACTAACACTTGGGACAAGTTTTCAGAGGTGGATAGGTCTTCAAAAATCTTGGTTTGAATAGATTTTAAGTGTAGTTTGTAGTCGTAGTCTTCGTTTCCTTCTTTTGATTGCAGTTCTAAGGACATTACTTGTCCGATAAATTCGCAGGCTGCGCGCAATTCATAGTTGAGATATCTCGGTGTATAGTGGTGGCAAGCAATCAATCCCCACAGTTTTTTGTCTTTGATTAACGAGATTGACATCGAAGCTGCAACGCCCATATTTTGCAGGTATTCTATGTGAATGGGAGAAACGCTTCTCAACACGCTGAAACTGAGGTTTCGGGGCCGATCGGTAACAGCCTTGTTTCCTGAAATAATGGGGACTGGTTGATAATTAATATCTGGGATTAACCTCAGCCAGTTTAACGAATACAGTTGTCTGGCTTGTTTGGGAATATCTGAGCTGGGGTAGTTTAATCCTAAGAAAGGACTCAGCTTTTCTGCTTTGTCTTCAGCGATCACAGCGCCGTTGCCTTCGCGGTCAAATTGATAGACCATAACTCTATCAAACCCAGATATTTTTCTGACTTCTTCTACAGTCAGTTGACATAATTCATTGAGATTTTTGGCGCTTTGAATTTTGCTAACAGTGGCTCTCACTGAATGATAAAAGCTAAAAACGGAAAGATTTTCTTGGGTGGTGGCTAATTCTAACTCGACCATCAAAACTTCTTCTACTCGGTGAAGGATGCAGTCAAATTCTAAAGATTTGCCTGCTCTTTTAAAAAATAGTTTAATTGGATTGACGGTTTTTAAGTTTTCATTCCGCAAACAGGCCTTGAGTTTTTCTAGTTGAAATCGATCGAACAATAAGCTCAAATCTTGACCGATCGCACTTTCCGCATCGACTCCTAACAAATCTTGCGTATTTTCGCTGACTTGCAGTATTTCTAGTTGAGGTTCTCGTACAACAACTAGCACCCCGTGTGGCTGAATGTGTCCCGATAGGTGAATTGGTTCTCTGTCGCAGTTTGTCAAGTCAACTTCTTCGACTGCTGGGATTGTGATTTGTCTATCCATTTTGGGTTTTTTCCGCTGTAAATTTTCGAGAGGGTTCTATTAATTTAAATTTGAGATTAAATTGGCTTTTCCATAAGAATCTTAATATTGTTCGATCGCATAACGGCTCGATCCCTAGATAGACGCTGACAATCAATCAGTCGAAAATCGGCCTGCCGTTGTGTTGCTGCTGCACCGGCGCGGGCATTCTAGATATTTTACGCACTTGGCTCTTCTATACGATCGATCCCCGATGTTAATTATGGCAGCAATTGTTGTAATTCTTCAAGTAGGTTTAATACTTTACCACAAATTTAATATTTGTGGTAAAGTATTGCCAGCAGAAAAAGGGGGAGATAAATCTGCCTTCAGACCGACCTACTGAGGAAAATATTAAGTTAAGGTAATGGTGACAAGATATAAGAGTCAAGTCACGTTAAGCTCTTTAAGTATATTCAACAGGCCCGACAATTAGACTGATGCTCGACTTAAATACAGTTAGTGATTTTTCTCATACCTACTGCATATCTATCTGTGCCTTTTTAGTTCCGGCAAACTTGCTGACTACTTTGCAGACAGGGATTTTGACAGGACTAAACCGACCTAGAATACAAGTTTGGGCGTCTGCGGTTGTGGCAAGCCTTTGGGCTACAGCAATGATATTTCACGTTTTTACCTGGTTCGCCATCGGGGTAGTAATGCCTCCGACATACATCTTGCTAGTTATGGGAATCACTTGTCTGACAATCAATGTCTGGGCGATCGCTCATCCTGCAAGCATGATGCAATTAATTCGAGTTGCGGTATCAGTTTTGAGGGGAACTTTCAGAAGGAAGAATGATTTAGTTATCTAGGAGAAAAGGATTTAGTTATCTAGGAACTCAAAAAGAATTTGGCAGGGGTTAATGTGAAAGGTTTCAGGGAAAATATTGGTTTCAGAAGCAAGTTGTTCTGGTGCCAAATCGTACTTCCCAGGTCTGAGTTTTCAGCGGTTATTCCTGTTCGCGATCGCGACAGCGTTCTTGTTCTTCCGGGCCGCGGGGATGGATCGTGCAGTTGAGCTGGTAGCCGCCGTCGCTTCTGCCGTAATAGTAGCGGCATCCGGTGCAAATTGGGGGACGTTCGATCGCACTTTGGTAAACCGGATAATCCGCAGTCGCCAGCAGCGAAAAGTCGCGTTGCGTCTGAACAGTCCCGATAATAGCGCCGGAGAGTTCGACAGCTTGGCGGATGTTTTCGATCCTGCTGTAAGGCGGCAGGTAAATGTCAACACAAAGGCGTATGCCCAAGTCTTCTTGCTCGTGGCGGGTAATAGTGCCTCCGAGCAAACCGACGCGCGAGGCAATAGCCGAGGAAAATTCGCCCAGTGAAGTGCAGTAACCACAGAAAACGTGAATGTGTTCGTCCGTACTAGCTCTGACAGTCAGGCGAGTGGGAATGAGCGCTCTCAGGTAAGCGTCGAGTTCGTCAAAAACTGGTTCCGCGAGGGAGAGCATTTGGTTTGCGTCTTCGCTGTTGAGCCCAAAACCCTTAGAAACCTTGTACACGAGCGCTGCTAAAATATCAAAAACTTGGGTTAACAGCGATAGCAGCCTGCTATCAATGGCGATCGGACATTCTCTGAGCAGTTTTAAATAATCCTCCAAACGATGAGCAATTCGCTGAATGCTGCTAAATCCGAGCATAGCTGCTCCCCCTTTAATCGAGTGCGAGGCTCGGATTAGCTGGTGTATTCTTTGGGTAGCTGGCACGGTGTTTTGCAAGTCTTGCAAACCTTGTTCGATGATTTGGATGTGTTCTGTGGCTTCTTCGATAAAGTAGCCGATGATGCGCTGTAGTTGTTCTGGCAGCATAATTTTATTCTCCGAAAGGCACCCGAGTATCATTAGTCAGTAGTCATTAGTCAGTAGTCAGTAGTCAGCAGTCAGCAGTCAACAGTCATTAGTCAGCAGTCAACAGTCAACAGTCATTAGTCAGCAGTCAACAGTCAACAGTCAACAGTCATTAGTCAGCAGTCAGCAGTCAGCAGTCAGCAGTCAGCAGTCAGCAGTCAGCAGTCAGCAGTCATTAGTCAGCAGTCAGCAGTCAACAGTCAACAGTCAACAGTCAGCAGTCAACAGTCAACAGTCAACAGTCAACAGTCAGACATTTGATACAGCAGATGGCAAGTTTATCAAGTACACCCTTCTATCGATAGATCCCCGTAGGGACACGGCAATGCGGTGTCTTTACAAGGGCTTACTTACCACCAAAAGTGCTGTAGTTTGGAACCGATATTTAACTGACGAGTTATTTGTGTTTTCAAGCCCTAATTTGTTTTATTCTGACTCACGGCAACTGTAGTGGCAATGTCGAAAACTGTTAACTCTTAACTGTTGACTGTGATTTTTTTGGCTCCGACGGTAGCGGTTGCTACCCCCAACAGCAGCACTGCAGCACCTGCGAGTACCGCCGGCGCCGGCACTTCCCCAAACATCAAATAACCCAAAAAACTCGCCCCAACCGGTTCAAACAAGATGGCAAGAGTTACCAGAGTTGGGGAAATCTGCACTACGGCCCAGTTCAAAATGGTGTGGCCGACTAATTGAGGCAAAGCGGCCGTTAATAAAATATAAAAGTATACAAGGTGGGGGTAATTAGTATAAGTAGTGCCGAAGGCGAAGGGGAGAGGCAGCAGGACGATCGCAGCAACAGTATAGGCGATCGCGATATAGCCACCAATTCCCAGTCCCCGCCGCTGAGCTTCCCGGCCCAGCAGCAAATACAAGCTGACGGCCCAGGAACCAGCCAGAGCCAGGAAATCGCCCAAAAGTTTGCTGCTGTCGGCATTGGCTGCGCCCGCGCTTCCGAGGGCGATCGCCATTCCCCCAGCCAGGGCTACAGTAATGCCAGCGATCGACATTTTGCTGAGTTTTTCGCCGAACCAGAAGCGCGACAACAGCGCTACCCAGACAGGATTTGTGGTGACGAGGGCTGTCGAGGCGGCGATCGAAGTATAAGAAAGTGAGGTAATCCAGAGGGCAAAGTGCAGGGCGAGACACAAACCCGCAGCAGCAGCATAGCGCCGAGCTCCGGGCCGCAGGGCGTTCCACTGAATTTTCCGCCAAGCCGGAAGCAGAATTAAAGCAGATAAAGTCAGGCGAGAGGCGGCGAGTACCAGACTGAAACCGAAGCCGCCCGCGCCTGCTGAAAAGTTAGCCAGCCGAATTAAGATTGAGGAAGTTGAGACGGCTAAAACGCCGATAATTAACACTAGGGCGATCGACCAATTCGGCGGTTGTTTCGGAAGATTCATTTTTTAGGTATTGGGCATTGGGCATTGGGCATTGGGCATTGGGCATTGGGAAAATTTACAAAGCAATTTTCGCACAAATTATGAATAATTTCTATTCTCTTCTTCTCCTCTCCTCTTCTCTCTTCCTTCGCGTCCTTCGCGCTTACGCGCCGCTTCGCGTAACGCGAGGAAAGCGGTTCGTTAAAAAAGCCCTATCGCGAATTATTAAAAATTAGTATAATTAAGAAAAACTATTTATATAGAGTGAGCCAAAAAGCACCTTACCTCTGTTAGAGTTTCAAGAGCGCAGGAAACGATTTCCCCACTTACAATTTATAACTATCTATGGCTCCTACAGTTTTGATTACAGGGGCTTCTCAAGGAAGCGGCAAAGCAACAGCAATTTTATTTGCAAGTAAAGGTTACGATGTAGTGATGGTGGCCCGCCAGCCAGAGAGATTGGCGGCGGCAGCGGCTCAAGTGCAGCGTGAAGGCACTTCCGCTGTCGCTATTCCGGGGGATGTTGGCGACATTCAACAAGTGCGCGCGATCGTCCAAAAAGCCCTAGATGCCTGCGGCAGCATTGATGTTTTGGTTAACAATGCCGGCATTTGTCTCGCGGGGGCGATCGAGCACACTACCTTTGAAGACTGGCAGCAATTAATGAATACCAATTTTTGGGGCTGCGTTAACACAATTCAAGAAATTTTGCCACATTTTCTGGAACGAAAAACTGGGACAATAGTCAATGTTGGTTCCATTGGCGGCAAAATGCCTTTGCCTCAAATGACTGCTTATTGCGCCAGCAAATATGCAGTAACGGGTTTAACAGAAACTTTGCGATTGGAATTAGCGCCTCAAGGCATTCACGTTTGTGCCGTGCATCCGGGCTTGATTAACAGCGATTTTTTAGAAAGAACTCAATTTCGCGATCGAGACGAACCCGCAGTCGAATTGCGCCGCCAGAAAATGAGCCAAATGCTAAAATCTGACTGGGCAAATCAGCCGGAAGATATTGCTCGAGCTATCTGGGATGCTGTGAAAAATCAGCGTGCAGAAGTTACCGTCGGCCCTGCTTTTTTGGCGTCGGAAGCTTATCGGTTGTTCCCCGGTTTGATGCAGTGGGCAATGGCAAAGGGAAAGTGATCATCCTAATTGGTAATTGACAGATAATGCGACAATAAGTAGGGTGCGTCAGCTACCGCGATCTTCGCCAAAAACCAACAATCTCAGAACTGACGCACCTGAGAATAAATGGTGCGTCAAAACTATACTTTCCATGCTTTTTCAGAATCTAAAACCTGACGCACCCTACCACTGAGTTAGTTTTTTTTGTGGAACGGGCATCTTGCCCGTTCTTGAGAGATAATTAATCAACTAGCTGCTTCAAAGCAAAGAATTAGCACTAATAAAACGGCCGTTTAAATCGGCTGGGGTCACGTTCAACACAGTACCCAACAAAGCATTAGTAAAACCGAATCTAATATTAGTAGCTTCCACGCGGCCGTTGCCATCGGGATCGAGACTTTGCCGCGAGATCCCGCCCTTGGCTAACAAACTCGTTCCCCCCGCTATAGTTCCAGGATCGATCAGCAGCAGTCTCGGATCGTTTAAGCTATAATTTACCTGTTCCAATGAGATATTGCTGCTGGTAAATGCCACACTAATTCCAATCGAATCGCTAGACTTATCAAAATCCACAATTACCGCGTCAGGAACTTCAATGCCAGCTACTCTGATTCCCGCTAGATCGACTCTAAAAACAAAGAGATCGCTCCCCCCACCACCTTGGTAAATATCTACATCTTTGTCGCCAATTAAAGTATCGTTGCCGTCACTGCCAACTAACAAATCAACACCTTGTCCACCGCGCAGAAAATCATTTCCGGCACCCCCATCAATGAAATCGCTATTTCTCTCTCCTGTCAAGAAATCGTCGCCAATTTCTCCCAAAACATCGTCATCATCTTTGCCGCCGTAAATAGAATCACTGCCGACACCGCCTAACAGACTGTCTTTACCATCGTTGCCGAAAATTCGTTCTGCATCTGACGATCCCCTGACAGTATCATTGCCGCCCAGCATCCAAACTCCCCCAGGAAAACTAGCAAGTTGTCCTGGTGCCAGTGTAATATTTTCAGGAGAATTGTCTCCTACCAAACGAGAGATGTCTGAATTATCTGGGGTGAGTACCATAGTTGTATAGTTGTAAAGTTTGTGCGATGCGATCGTGGATATTTTGCCATATTCTACAGCTTAGTAGGGTGCGCCCGAACACAGTTACTTTCTCACTCGCGATCGAGCAATCGTTGGCGCACCCTACTAGACAGCTAGATCGCTCCATCTTGGCACAAGCCTGATGGAAGTATCATAGATTAAAATAAAAGTTAAAATTTGAGCCGATGCCAATTATCTTAGTTGAAGACTTGAGCAAAGTTTATCCAGTAGCGATTAAAGAACCGGGACTTAAAGGAACAGTGCGGCACTTTTTTAACCGCACTTACCGCAATGTCAAAGCTGTTGAGGGCGTTTCTTTCAGTATTGAACCGGGGGAAGTGGTGGGGTTTCTCGGCGCTAACGGTGCGGGCAAAACTACGACGCTGAAAATGCTGACTGGTTTGATTTATCCGTCGGCTGGTACTGTGAGAGTGTGCGATCGCACTCCTTTCCGTCGCCAAGCAGATTTTCTGCAAAGAATCACGTTAGTGATGGGGCAGAAACAGCAGTTAATTTGGGATTTACCCGTGCTTGATTCTCTGCGAATCAATGCCGCTGTCTACGGCATTTCCGATACAGATTATCGGCGGCGAGTCGGAGAATTGACAGAGATGCTGTCACTAGAAGGCAAGTTAAATCAGGCGGTACGCAAGCTGTCTTTGGGCGAACGCATGAAAGCTGAATTGATGGCAGCACTACTGCACCAGCCGGAGGTATTATTTTTAGATGAACCGACTTTAGGTTTGGATATAAACGCACAGTTTAGCGTCAGGCAATTTCTGCGAGAATATAACGATCGCTATCAAGCAACGGTGCTGTTGACGAGCCATTACATGGCTGACATTACTGCTTTGTGCAAGCGCGTTTTGTTGATCCATGAAGGGCAATTAGTTTATGATGGCAGTTTG
This sequence comes from Microcoleus sp. N3A4, assembly GCF_036701805.1. Classification (NCBI taxonomy): domain Bacteria; kingdom Bacillati; phylum Cyanobacteriota; class Cyanophyceae; order Oscillatoriales; family Microcoleaceae; genus Microcoleus; species Microcoleus sp. N3A4. Next base: position 140,903 of record NZ_JAUBRJ010000003.1, on the reverse strand, counting down.
GACGGATTGCTCGACAGGTTTGCACCTTATCGGGAAGTTCAGGTAGAATTAGCCCATCCGCTGGCAAAAGATAGCGCTTTTGCTTACGGGGAGGTAGAATCAATTGAGGGACAATCAGTGCGGTTTTTGGTCAAAAGGGAAGAGCTTACGGTGAGCGTGGCGAAGATTTTGGCGGAGTTAGAAGTGATAGATTTGACTGTTACCGATCCGCCAATTGAAGAGGTAATCGGTCGAGTTTTTCGCACGGGAAAAGTGTAAGGTTTTTTGGCTCAGCTAATTCTCTATAACAGGCAAGATGCCTGTTCCACTATAGTTATAATAGTTATAAAGTAGAACAGGCAAGATGCCTGTTCCACTAGAGATTTAGTGTTTTTGTGGAACGGGCTTCTAGCCAGTTGCTAACCCCAAAAAACAGGCAAGATGCCTGTTCCACTAGAGATTCAGTGTTTTTGTGGAACGGGCTTCTAGCCAGTTGCTAACCCCAAAAAACAGGCAAGATGCCTGTTCCACTAGAGATTTAATGTTTTTGTGGAACAGGCTTCTAGCCCGTTGCTAACCCCAAAAAACAGGCAAGATGCCTGTTCCACTAGAGATTCAGTGTTTTTGTGGAACGGGCTTCTAGCCCGTTGCTAACACCTAAAAATTAACTCTAAAATTGATATGAACAAAATTTTTAGAATTGCTAAAACTTTGCTAGTTACCTACTACGCTTATATGCTCGAATACCGGGCAGAATTGTTGTTGTGGGCGCTGTCGGGAGCTTTGCCATTTATCTTGATGGGTGTCTGGATGCAGGCGGCAGAAACTGGTCAATTTGGGCTGAATTCCCTCGACTTTGCCCGTTATTTTTTAGCCACTTTCATTGTCAGGCAAATAAATGTAGTTTGGGTAATTTGGGAGTTTGAAAAGGAAGTAGTGCAAGGCAGGCTATCTAATAGATTGTTGCAGCCTCTCGATCCCGTATGGCACCACTTCTTATCTCACGTTTCCGAAAGGTTTGCGAGGCTGCCGTTTGTATTCGGATTGGTGTTGCTGTTTTTTGCACTTTACCCGCAATCTTTTTGGCTGCCGAGTTTGGGCAGGTTTTTGCTGTTTTTGTTGGTTGTCGTCTTGGCTTTTTGCTTGCGGTTCCTGATCCAGTATACTTTTGCACTGTTTGCTTTTTGGCTGGAAAGGGCAAGCGCGATCGAACAATTTTGGCAGTTGATGTACCTGTTTTTATCGGGAGTTATCGCGCCGCTAGAAGTGTTTCCCGCACCCGTGCGCGAAGTGGTTTTGTGGACGCCGTTTCCTTATTTGATTCATTTTCCCGCTTCCATCTTGATCGGATTACCCGTAGATGTGGGTCGCGGTTTGTTGATGATGCTGGGTTGGGGTGCGGTGTTTTTTGTGTGGAATCGCTGGCTTTGGCGGCAGGGTTTAAAGCAGTATTCGGGCATGGGAGCGTGAACTACCCAGCGCTGATGCTATCGCATAAAACGTGGGCTTCTGTTTTCGCGGGGGAGTGCCTCTGATTGGACTTAGGAATGAAAAATTAATAACTTGATTGCTTAGTGAGTTGAGGTACGGCTCGATAGTTCCATTTGGGTAAATATTCATCAAAAACAATTTTCAGATTTTTCTGGAAATCATCAGTCACCTTTCGACCAATTTTATAGATTTGATCGACCACATTTACCACCCACATTCCGCAGATTTGGCTCGGATGACTGAGAGTTTTCATACATTCCCCGCAGCCCCAAGAAACCTGCCGATTGTTTCTGGTTTTAGTATCATTATTCTCTGAATTTGCCGCTCAATAAGAAAGTTGAATTGACAGTTTTTTTCTCATACAGCATATTCGGTGGTTCATGAAGTACAGTATCCGCCTTAATTATGTGGTGTTAATCAGTAGGGTGCGTCGCTGCTTCATATTTGATAAAACTTACAGATTTTTGAGGGCGACGCACCTTACACGGGCGATCTCAAGATTGTGTGTACCGCATATACATGGAATATGGTGTATATTCCAATACGCTTGGGATCGGACACTCATGGAGACAAAACCCTGTGAAAAATAGATACTGCGTTGGCGAAGCCTGCCCTTCGGGCTTATGCTTCGCCCAAAGCTGGCAATGACAAAAAAACATTAACCCAAGCGTATTGGGGTATAAGGGCTGCAACCCTTATTGGCTCTATCTCCTAGACCTCTTTGTCACCCCCCAGCAAGAGCGCAAAAAATTTCCGTAATATCATGCGCGGGATGAGCGGTATTGCATAAAACATCTCCTGATGGGGCTAATTCCTTAAAATGCCTATCTGTTATACCAATTCTCGCCTCCAGAAAGCAACAATGATAAGTGTGGGTTTGTTTGCGATCGCCTGATCTCCGGGTGCGTCGCTCAAAGATTGTGGATATTCTTTAATATTTACGGGTGGCGACGCACCCTACAAATACTGTTGCATGAGTTTTGAGAATTAGTATTAGTTTGAGTGGTTGCTCGCGATCGCCTGCATCTAAACCCCAGCATACTCTATCTGTATGTAGGATAGTTCCTCGCGATCGCCCGCGTCGAACTCACGTGACTTTAGCTTTGAGCCTGGGGTTTAAACCCCAGGCGGGCTTGTGGGTAATGACAAATCTTTAAGTTTGCACGCTAAAGTCCTCTGGATCGATATCCCAATTTACCCAACGAATTGCTTCTTGAGCCGTTAGCGAAGCCCTCGAAGAGGATCGCACATCAGGTGGCACTCGCAAAGCGTGAATAAATCCGGTGCTCGGACAGGTCATTTTTAACAAAATAACTGGTAATGGCTTCCCATCGGTGTCTAAATCGTCCTTAAAATCAATTTTTAACAGGGTATATTCCTGCCATGTATCTAACTCTGTAGCTTCTAATTCTTGACAAATGCGATCGTAACCAATGCCCTGAATTAATGCGCGCCGAACTTCCGCATTATGTTCCTTTAACGCCCACTGAGACTGCCACTGGTGCGGGTACAAATTGCCGTACCATTCGGGTAAAATCACGCCGTGGTAGGCGTAAATCGAAAAACCGTCGGCAAATTGTACGGCTGGTGTACCTTCGGCGTGCAAGCGGTAGTCGCTGTCAACGCAAAGGGCGATCGGCTTTTCGCACACAATACAAAATTTTTCATATGGATAAATCCAGCCGCAATCCCGGACAATCGATTGAAAAACAATCCAATTTCTGCCGTAAGAATGAGGTAAATTTAGAACGGAAATGCAAAAATCTAACAAACTACCATAACAAGCCCACAATTCTGGGTGAATGCAATTATTGAGTTGTTCTCCTAATGTTTTCCAGTAGATTTCTTTACTCAGAGTCCCGCTCAAATGTTGTGAAGATTTCCGATAAATTTCTCTATCTAATTGCTCGCAGAGAGATGTCCATAGTTGCCTTTGCAGTGCATTGTAAAGTTGATTTTCTAGTTGACTTGGCAGTTGTCTTTGCAGTTGGCTTTCAAGTTCGCTGCGTAGATAACTCCGCAGTTGTTTTTCTAATTCGCCGCGCAGTTTTGTCTCGAATTGACTCCGCAGTAGGCTCCTGGGATTGTCTGCGTGACTGAGGATTAGATCGGCAGCTTGGTAGGGGCGATCGCAAAAAATTATTTCCGGTGGTTTTTTGCCCATTATCGCGTAAGCCGCTTTAATTGTTTCCGCAGCTTGCGAGCGATTTATCGGCCCAGGGGAGAGAGCAATTTCTCTCCACTTATCCCGATAAACTGGAATCAGAGCCTCTTGTGCTGGCGTCAGTTTTTTAACCTTAGTCTGTGACATACCTCCAACCTTGGGGTTCGTATTCCCGCTGAATTCGCACCCTCCAATTACCTTCGGGAATTGCGATCGCATGGTGTTCTTCGTGACTCAATAAAGCTGTCGGCGAAAGCACCCGCAAGTACAGAGTGCCGTCTTTTTCGTACAGTTCAGCTTGTCCCTCAATAATCTGGTGAGAATGTCCGGTGACTTCACCTTCGGCGAGAGTTAGGTGAGGTTTTTTTTCTCCTTGGATTTGCGGTACGGGGGTGAGAATTACGTCGCCTTGTCGGATGGGTTGCATAGGTTTTTTCTCTATTTTGTTTGCTGGTGTCGATCGAGCTTTCCGACCGCAACTCTATACTACATAGGTAATACACGGTCGTCAAGAGCGATCGACCGACACCATATTCCATAAATGTTTGCTGCACTGACAGGCGTTATGTTCGAGCGTGAAAGTGCGATCGGAAACAGAAATGCTATAATAGATGCCAGTTTCGAGAAAGTTTTAGATTTGAATGCCTACCTACGCGCAGCTAGAGGGTTTGTATCGATGTCTTTTTCAACAAAGTAGTCGATCGGCAAGCTTGCAATCATTCTGCTGAAGACTTCGTGTTTTTGCGAGACTGACAATATTTCTACCTCACCTTTGAAATAAAACAATCTGATGCCGGGGGAGTTAGAAAAGCCCTGCTGAATTGTTTAAATTGTTGCCAGCTAATCTCGGAGTGGACTAGCCTTTGGTCTTTAGGCTTATCTAATGTTAATGTCATGAGACGACCTGCTATAATTATTCTGTTGCTATTAGAAATAAGTTAAGTTTTTAGTCAGGACTTTAGTGCTTCTTAAGTCTGATTTAAGGACGGAAGTCCTTAATCAGAACCTATTTTTGTAAGATATTTAGTTTTTCCAATTCGCTCGGAGCGAACTGACTAAGGACTAATGACTATTATCCTTCAAATGCGGCAACCGAAACCCGATCGCGCCCTGCTTTTTTTGCCCGATAAAGCGCCTCATCGGCGATCGCAATTAGCGTCCCTGGCTGGGACATTGGCGCCGGAATGCAGCAAGCTACACCCAAACTCAGCGTCACGTATTCGCTGACAGCAGACTTAGCGTGAACTATCTGCAAATCCCGCACCTTTTGGCCGATCATTTCAGCTACGCAAGCCGCACCTTCAATATCCGTATTCGGCAAAACTACTGCAAACTCTTCTCCACCGTAACGCGCTACTAAATCTGCCGATCGCTTTACAGAATTCTGGAGAACCGCCGCCACTTCCCGCAAACATTCATCCCCCGCTTGGTGCCCGTAAGTATCGTTGTAAAGTTTGAAATAATCGATATCGCACATAACCAAAGACAGCGGTGCTTGTTCCCTCGCCAAACGCCGCCATTCCGTATCGAGATATTCATTAAAAGAGTGGCGGTTTCTTACCTCAGTCAAACTGTCGTAAGTTGCCAAATACTGCAAGGCTCGATTCACCGTTTCTAACTGCCGTTTCTGCTCCTGCAACTGACGGTTGAGCGCCGCCAATTGCTGTTCGGCTGCGTGGGTTCTGAGTAAATTTCTCACCCTCGCCAGCAGTTCCCTCTCGTCAAAAGGCTTTGAAATATAATCGTCAGCACCCGCATCCAAACTTTCGATCCGAGCTTCCATCCCCGATCGCGCTGTCAAAAAGATTACCGGAGTCGAACTCAATTCCGGCGTGTTCCGAATCTCCTTGAGCAAATCCAATCCGTTTTGTCGGGGCATGATTTGGTCGCTAACAATCAAATTTGGCTGCAAATTTTTGGCTTTTTCTAAACCTTCAACCCCGTCACTCGCCACGGCAACTCGATAGTACGGACTCAATAAAGTTTGGAGGTAAGCCAGCAGAAAATTGTTGTCTTCTACTAGCAGCAACAGTGGTAATTCTCGGCTGTCAGATGTTGATTGTTCCCAATTGTTTTTGTCGTCCAAACTATTAGAGTCCGGCATCGGGGCGATCGCACCCATCGCCCGGAAATTTCCCGCGTCCCACTCTCGGGAGCCGAATCCAGTCAGTCCGGCCAATTGGGCGATCGCACTCACCAACTGATTCGCTTCCACCGGCTTCGACAAATGCCTCTGAAACCCCGCCTCCAGCGCCGATGCCGAATCTTCTTCCCGGATGCCTCCCGTCAGCGCCACCGCCGGTAGCTGTTCCCTTTGCTCGGACATTTCCATTGCTCTGATCCGGCGGATCAAATCGCAGCCGTCTGCTCCCGACACCGCCATATCGCTCACCAACACGTCGGGCCGCGACTGTTCCAACTCGGCCATTGCTTCGCCGGCGCTACCAACCGCTGTTACCTTGGCTCCAAATGCTTCGAGGCCAGTTTTCAGAAATTCCCGGATCTCGGCGCTGCTTTCCACCACCAGAACTTGCTTTCCCGCTAGGGGTTTAGAAACCGATCCGGGTCTGCTTTCGATTTGGGCGATCGCAGCAGTGCGATCGTCGGGTACATTTTTGTTGGCGATCGGTAGGTGCACCTCAAACGTCGCTCCCTGAGCGATACCGGAACTCGCAGCCGAAATAGTTCCTCCGTGCAGTTCCACCAACTGCCACACAATTGAGAGCCCCAGGCCAAGCCGGTGCTGTTCCTTGGTCTGGAAGCTATCTGTCGAGCGGAAGTAGTCAAAGATGTGCGGCAGAAATTTGGAGTCGATCCCGCAACCGGTGTCGCTGACGCGAATCAGCGCCCCGGACGCAGTAGACTCGATCTGTATTTGGACTAGCCCAGGGGCGGATTCCGGGGTAAATTTGATGGCGTTAGCAAGCAAGTTCCAGACTATTTGCTGCAAGCGTTCTGCATCTGCCAAAATGTAGCCGACGGCGGGGTCGAAATGTGTTTCTACCCGGATGTTTTTGGCATCGGCGGCGGGACGGAGGGTGTCAATCGCAGATTCTATCAGAGACGGGAGGTGAACCCGGCCGATGTTCAGGCGCACTTTCCCCCGCAGCAGCCGCGAGAGGTCGAGGAGATTGTCTATTTGCCGATTTTGCAATCTGGCGTTGCGCTCGATGATTTCCAAAGCGCGGTTGGTGGTGGCTTCGTTTAACTTGCGCGATCGAGCTAGCTGCACCCATCCCAAAATCGCGCTCAGGGGCGATCGCAGTTCGTGGGAGGCGATCGCCAGAAATTCGTCTTTTGCCCGGCTGGCTTCGGCTTGGGCTGCTTCAACGACTTTGCGATTGGTGATGTCGAATCCGATCGCCAAATACTGACAGGGTTTTCCCTTGCTGTCCAACAGCGGAACTACTGCTGCGTACACCCAATAATCGCTGCCATTCTTAGATTGGTTCTTAATTTCTCCTTGCCAAACTTCACTTTTGGTAACGGTTGACCGCAGATTTTTGATTAATTCTGAAGACTTATATTCCGAATGGAGGATGCCGAAGTGGCAGCCGATCAGTTCGGGGCGGGAATAGTTGGAGATGGAGCAAACTCGATCGCTGACGTAGTTGATAATTCCTCGCCCGTCCGTCCTCACCGCCAGTGCCGATCTGTCGATCGCTTCTTTAAAATCTAAACATTCTTGCAGCGACGAATCTAGTTCTTTTGTCGTAGAAATTTGACCTGAACGATCGGGCGCGTTCGGTTGCTGGCTATCGGCCTGATGCTTGCTCCGCTGTTGGATTTCCATTGCTTCTATTTTCCCCTGACGGCTGACACCTAATCTACTCGCATCCTGATTTATTATCGCTGTTTTTCCCCGTGCCAGCGGGTGCAATATTTTGTATTTCTTCATTATCATGATAAATCCCCAGGCAGCACATCTACTCGGCAGTCAACTCAAATTTTATTTACTGTTGAGCTAAATTTTGTCAATCTGAGGACATAGTTTCTCAGATTTTCCCGATCGGGCGCTGGGTAATACCCTTTTAGATTTTCGATTTTCGATTTTCGATTTTAGGATGGCGAATGACTGATGAATTGAGGGTGTGGAGCACGGCCCTACAGTTGCATTCTTGTTTTAAATTGGTATAATAAACGTCAACATTTTTCTCACAATTACCCTCCGCATCTGGCACCAAATTTCTGCTTCCGCAGGCTTTCGGGTCTCCGGCATTCTCCCTAATTTCCACTCAACAAGATATATGTGCAGGGCTTGACAATTCCCAAATCATTAGCGGGTTTGGGCGAACAAAGTCCGTGTCTTGCGATCGTCCCCAACTTCTGTTAAATTATTTTATTCTACATCTTGACACCTCTGCATACTTTTTGTATTATAAACTGTAATACAACCTCGAATGAGAGAGCAGCCCAACTGCATTGACGCACTCAACTATTAACAATTTGAGGAAAATGAGCTGTGAATTTAGACAAGGTACGCGAGCAATTTGAACAAAGAGCATTTGATTATGATGGTTTAATTCCCAGCCTCATTCCACGCTATCGCGAGCAACACGATTTAATATTGCAGTTAATCCCTTTTCAAACTAATGCTAACATAAAAGTCCTGGATTTAGGCGCAGGAACGGGCATACTGTCAGCTCTGATTTTGCAAGGATTTCCGCAAGCAAATGTCGCAGCCTTTGACATCGCGGAAAATATGCTGAAAATTTGCCAAACTAATTTGTCCGCTTTCCAAAAACGGCTGACCTTGCAGCAGGGAAACTTCGCCGAAGATGATTTCGGCAGCGGTTACGATTTAGTAGTTTCTGGGTTGGCAATTCACCACCTAGATAGCGAAGGGAAACAAAAACTTTTTCACAAACTTTTCGACTCCATGAATCCAGGGGGAATCTTGCTAATTCGAGATATTGTGACAGGTGCTACCCCCAGGCTGACTGAGCAATACGAACAGTTGTGGCGGCAGTACATGAAAGCTAACGGAGAAGACGATGCAGCCTGGTTTCAAAAGTATCTCGACGAAGATATTCCCTCCTCTGTGGAAGAGCAGACAAAGTGGCTTGCAGAAGCGGGTTTTACAGACGCAGGATGTCACTGGCGCTATCTAAATTTTGCTATTTTTGGCGGAGTTAAGAAGTGAATGCAACTGGTGAAGCTTCGTTAGGATATATCTGCGATTGCGACAAAAATTTTAACCGATCGAATTCTGTAAATATGCCATAAATTAACGTTACACTATCATAAAAACCATCTGGAATCGCATTGACTCTTGGCTTGCTGCTAATGCGCCATAAATCCTGAACAATCTGCAACCGGGAGCAACCCATGAAGCTATCAAAGCTGCAGAACTATTTTTATAAATCGAGTTTCCTGAAGATGTAAAAGCATCTTACCGCATTCATAACGGTCAGTTTGAAGAGAGATATTCAATAATGCCATACTGGCAGTTTCTTTGTTTAGAAGGAATGATAGGAGAGTGGAATTCTTGGAAAGAATTACTGGATGCAGGCGACTTTAATGAAGAAGATGGCAATGATTGTGGCTGCGCTTCAGATGGACTGATTCGGACAGAATTGTGGTGGAATCCGAAATGGATTCCGATCGTTTCCGACCTCAGCGGCGACAGTCTTTGTGTGGATTTAGATCCAGCAGCAGGAGGTCAAGTTGGGCAAATTATTTTTATGTGCCACGATGATGCTTACAGAGGCTTTATTGCTAAAAGTTTGCAAGAATGGTTAGAACAGTTAGCCACAGATTTAGAAACTGGTAAATATATTTTTGAGAAAAAAAGACTTTATTTGAAAAAATAAAATGAATAACTCACGCTTAGTCAAAATTAGCAAATACCTCAGCCGACACCTGCGACACGCCCCGGATCGCATCGGCATTCAACTCGCTCCAGGCGGCTGGGTTCCTGTTAGCGAACTCCTCGCTGCGTGCCAAAAAAATAACTTTCCAGTTCAGCTTGCAGAACTCAAAGAAGTAGTTGCCGAAAATGACAAACAGCGCTTTTCATTCGACGAAACGGGCACTCTAATTCGTGCCAACCAAGGACACAGCGTAAAGGTTGAGTTGCAGTTAGAACCCGCTGTTCCCCCGGATATTTTATATCACGGAACAGGTAGCACTGCCGTCGAGTCTATTCTCAGTCAAGGAATTAGGAAAATGTCGCGGCATCACGTTCATTTGTCGGTGAATATCCAGACGGCGCGCCAAGTAGGTGCAAGACACGGCATCCCGGCAGTCTTTACTGTAGATGCCGCAGCCATGCAAGGCGACGGCTATATATTTTACTGCTCGGTCAACAAAGTTTGGCTAGTAGATTTTGTGCCGCCCAATTATCTCAAACTCAGTTGAGAAATTCCTGTTTTTTGTGTGAATTGTGCGCGAAATATTTTAGAATTATAGTAACTAGGAGTTTCAGAAAATGAGTGCGGAACATATGGGCGATCGCGAAAACAATTACAATCAAAATAACCCTCAAAATCGAGGACTGCTCGGCTCTGGCTGGCGACCTCTCTACCGTCAATTTGATTTGGAACACCTGCTGCACTTAGCATCTAGCGACCCATTTGAACTAGCTCAAAAAAGTTTAGATGCAGCTAGCGACATTGCAGACGCAATGGGACGACACCAATATACCTGGTGGGCAAATATTTTAAATGTATTTTCGGAAAATACTCGCTACGAAATCGATGAATTTTGGGATTACATTACTCCGCAGCCAGTTTACCCTGATTACCGCTACAAAGACGTTTTAATTACCGAAACGCCTGTGGTGCAATTGGTCAGCCGCGCTAGCATTCCCATCGACTACGTTCTCAACAAACTTCAAGAGATTACTGTTTTTAAAGTTCTCGATTTGCTGGGAAAACCGGATGCGATTACCCAGTTTTTTATGGAGCGGCATTTTTCTTATCCCCCGGAGCGGTTTGTTAGCTGGGAACGCTTAGAAGTTTTGGGTACTGTTTACGCTCATTGGGCCGGATTCGGCTGCTGGCTGCAAATTGACAGCTACGACAGGGGAAGACGCTGCTACACTCTGATTTCTAAAGATATTGCGCCGCTGGTTAGCAAGGCAACTTACAATTTAGCGGTGATTCTGGGCGGGTACAAAAGCCGCGTCGGACAGGTTCACAGTCAGTTCCCGATTCGGACGTTTTCTGCGGAAGTTCAAAGTTTTACCGATACAGTTCAGCAGGCAATTCTGGATCAAAATCAGTTGGCTGTTTTGGTTAGCGGTGAACCGGGTACGGGCAAAACTGCTTGGACGCAAGCGGTAGCAAAGGAAATTTTAGTGCCGCTGGGTTATGTAATTTTTATCTTGGATCACGATGCTGTGGAAAATTTTGTGCCGCCTAGTTATTTGGAGCGGATTTGTATTATTATCAATGAAGCTGATAATTTGGCTCAAGATCGATCGACCGCAGAGGCCCAACGCACTAACAAAACTGAACACATTTTGAGTTTGCTCGACGGAACGTTGTATCAAAGCGTCATTGACGAACACGGCATTCAATTTCAGCAAAAGCTCGTAGTGTTAATGACTTGCAACACGACTGAAAGATTAGATCCTGCAATGTTGCGGAAAGGGAGAGTGGATTTTACCCGTGAATTTACACACAAATTTGTTTGAGCGAACTCTTAAATTCTAGAGCAATCTCGGCGATCGCACTGGCTGCACTACCTCAAATACCAAACAATCGCGAGGAAATGTTCTGAATCTCAAAGTTTGGGGAAAAATGTATTGAGTACCTATAGACACATCCCCATCAAAAATGATATCACTGATGGGTGATACCCTCTAAGGGTATCACCCGAGAGAACAAATCAGGAGAACAGCATTTTTGGTCTCAAACAGACTTTTTCAAACTCAACAGCTATGGAGGAAATCCCAAACCGTGCAAACTAAGCCAGTTCAGAAAAAAAGTCAGGGACTGGGAAGGTACGCCGACGGGACAATCCCGATCGCCCACCAACAACCCGCAGAGGCAGCCGTGTTCGAGAGTAAAGAGCGATTTCGGCGGTTTGTGGAGCGCTCCGCCGACGCCGTAGCAATGGTAGACTGTGAAATGCGCTATCTGTCGGTTTCTCGTCGCTGGGAAACAGATTGCGGGTTGGATGGCGGCGAGGCGATCGGCCGGTCTCATTGGGAACTGTTCCCGAATCTCCCCGAATATTGGCAGCAAAATGCTCGGGCTTGTTTGGCTGGTGTTTTGGAATACAGCGAGTTTGTAGTAGGGCGATCGACCCCATCTGTAGCAGGACAAATCGGAGGCGCAGTCAGCGCGTCGGTAAAATGGGTATTTCGACCTTGGAAAAATAGCGAAGGTGCGATCGGCGGTTTGATCCTGTTTGCCTCTGAGATAGCTGAGGAGCTCGCTGAAACAAATTGCTATAATAAATTTCAGTCCGAGGTCAAAAGCAAGCAGTTAGAAACAAGACCGCAAGTAATTCAAATTGCCCTCGAAAATGCTGCTGATACAGTTTTTTTTACTACCTCCGACGGTGAAATTTGCTACGCAAACAAAGCCGCTTGCCATCTTTTGGGCTACTCGGAATCGGAACTGCTAAACCTGACAGTTACCGACATCGATTCGCAGTTGTCAGCATCGGATTGGCCCGAGCACTGGGCTCAACTCAAGCAGCAAAACAACCTCACTTTTGAAACCTGTTACACAACCCAAGACGGCGCCACTTTTCCGGTCGAAGTTAAAGTCAATTATTTAGAATACGGCGGCTGCGAATACCGCTGCGCGATCGCCCGCGACATTTCCGCTCGCCAAGCAGCAGAATCAGCCCTTTTAGAAGCGAAAGAGCAACTTCAAGCCGTTTTGGACGCCGTGCCCGGATTAGTTTCTTGGGTAAGTTCCGATTTGCGCTATTTGGGAGTAAATCGACATTTAGCTACCGCCTACCAAATGCCTGCCGAAGTATTTAGCGGTCAAAAAGTAGGTTTTTTAGAGACAAGTCCCAAATTTAACGATTTAGTATACGATTTTTTTGCCAACCCTGAAAAGAAGACATCTCAAGAAGTCACAGCGAGCATCAGAGGCGAAAATAAAACTTATTTAATTGTCGCTCAAAAATATCAAAAAAGTACGGCTGCGGTATTTGTGGGAGTAGACATTACAGCAAGCAAACAGTCTCTTGTGGCTTTGCAGGAATCCGAAGAGCGCCTGCGGCAGCAAGCGACGAAATTAGAGCAGACTTTGTTAGTTTTGCAGCGAACTCAAACTCAACTGATTCAAACAGAAAAGATGTCATCTCTGGGGCAGTTGGTTGCAGGAATAGCGCACGAAATTAACAATCCAGTTAGTTTTATTTCCGGCAATGTCAGCCACGCCACCGGCTACATTCAAGAACTGCTGCAGTCGATCGAGCTTTACCAAAAGTATTATCCGCAGCCCGTCCAGGAAATTCAAGATTGGATGGAAGAATTAGACTTAGAATTCATCAAAAAAGACTTGCCGAAATTGCTAAATTCAATGAAAGTGGGTTCGGAAAGGATTCGGGATGTCGTGCGATCGCTCCGCTTGTTCTCGCGTACCGACGAAGCCCAAATGAAGACCGCAGATATCCACCAATGTTTGGACAGCACTTTGCTGATCTTGCAAAATCGCCTGCAAGCTAAAGGGGGACGCCCGGGAATTTCTCTAGTCAAAGAATACGGGGATTTGCCGCGAGTCCGCTGCTATGCCGGACAGTTAAATCAAGTGTTCATGCACTTGTTGACAAATGCGATCGACGCTTTGGAAGAAGGGGGGAGAAATCCCGAAAAGTACGGTACAATGGAAGATCGGTCTTTCTTGTCTTCGGGCGGCTCGGGAGCTAAAATATTCAATCCCGAAATTCGGATTCGCACGTCCGTGGTAGGGGAAAGCGAAGTTGCGATCGCCATTAGCGACAACGGCCCTGGGATGACGGAAGAAGTCCTCGGCTGCATCTTTGACCCTTTGTTTACCACTAAATCTCCCGACACGAGGACTGGCTTGGGTCTAGCAATATCCCAGCATTTAGTAGTAGAAAAGCACGGTGGTAAGTTGCACTGTGTTTCTCTTCCGGGACAGGGAACTGAGTTGATCGTTAAAATTGCGATCGGTAACGATTAATTGACTTCACTCAAAGATGGAGACAATCTCCCGCCAAAAGTCGCCCAGAGCGAAAATTTTAGATATTAGTTTAACAAGACTTATGCAGAACCTAATTATGTAGGGTGCACTGCAGAAGCTCACCTTACCGCTATAAGTAGCGCGTAAAACATTTTTTTTCGTAACTCCTGTTTCAGCGCCCAGAGCGCTGCTGCAGAGTCAATTTTACAATCAAAAATCGACTGAGTTACAAGGGGAAAATAATATGATAATTGAGTGGTTGAGATTTAAAGTACCTCCCGAAAAGTGGGAGGCGTTTATTCGGCGAGATGAAGAAGTTTGGACGGCCGGACTAAGAAATTTCCCAGGTTATTTGGGCAAAGAAATTTGGGTGGATGCGGTAGAAAATGAGGTGGTGATTTTGATTCGCTGGGAAACTAGGAAGCAGTGGAAATCGGTTCCGCAAAGCACAATAGATGAGTTGGATAACCAAATGGGCGATTTGCAAATTGCGATCGCCGAAAGTCGCGAATATCAAGTTCGCAAGTTTTTGCATTAGTTAGTCAGCAGTCATTAGTTAGGAGTTAGGAATCAAGCGTCCAATCTTCGATCGAAAGTCCCGGAACTTGACAAAATTCTCGTTGATTGCGGGTGACAACGGTAGCACCGACAGACAAAGCAATGGCTGCAATCCGCATATCTTTTTGCAGGCGATTTTTCCGCAGGGGCGGGTTATCTTTTAACAGTTTCTTGAGACAAGTATCAGCTTCCGGTGTAAAGTCCAGTACCTTAATAGTTTGGAGATATTTTACAGTTGTCCAAAGTTTTGAATAGAGTGCAGGTAGATTATGCAGCAGGGACGGATCGTTAATCTTGCCAACCCAGCCATTGAAGAGTTCTTGAACTGTGACAATCGTGACAGCAACCTGATACTTTGTCGCGTTAGCGGTGACATGGGGATGATTGTAGAGAATCAGTGAAACGCAATCCGTATCCAGAATATATCGAGACACAAAAAGCCACCTCTACAGGTAATAGGAAGGATCGACTTCTGAGTCATCATCTGAGGTTCGTTCGGCGCGAATAGATTCCATAATTGCCACAAAATCGGCATCGTCTTTAAACACACCTGCAAATTTCATCCAGGTTGGTTCTGAAGCTTTAATCGGCACGTTCCATGAAATCGCTTCTATATTTTTGAGCCGTTCTAAAAAGGTAGCTTGAATTTGTGCGATCGCCGCTTCTCGTGTTTCTGCTTTCACTTGACAGTCGGGAAACTCTCTGACAGATGCCGCAACTTCCCCGGATGTGAGTGATTCTAGCAGCAGCGTCACCTTGAGGTTGCTGAAGGGATCGGACTGCGGTAACTCTAGGTCGATCGTGTTCATTTTTGAAAGACTAATTATGGGTTTACTTTTATTGTACCGCAGACATCGATTTGGTATTTGGTGCGAGGGGCGATCGCTCTCGGTACAATCATCGCAGTGTTTGGTATTTGGTGTGAGGGGCGATCGCAAGTATAAACTTTATGCCTTGTTTATCACCACACCCGCTGAATTGGATAAGCATCAAAAGCCTCATCACGACTAATCAAAACAAGCGAATGATTCATCGTCTGTGCTACCAGAATGCGATCGAAAGGATCTCGGTGATGCAGGGGAAGACCTGCGTAAATCTCAGTGTCTTCAAATGTAATTGGTAGAATTTGAGCGTTAATGTATTGCAATTCCTTCGGAAGGTCTTCTAATGGTCGATTCAGTTGAAGCTTACCGACATTAATTTTAATGGAGATTTCCCACAGGCTGGCAATACTAAAATACAAACCTGTTTTAGTATCGATCGCTTCTTTTGCTTTACTACCTAGATTGGAATCGCCAAGCAAATACCACAGAAAGGCATGAGTATCTAAAAGGCATTCCATCTTACATATATTCCTTTAAATCTTCTAGCGGTTCATCGAAATCATCAGACATGACGATTTGACCGGCCCAACTACCATAACCATGAGGTTGTTCAAGTTGTTCTGGAGATGATTCAGTTTTGGCGTGTTTCTCAAGTAAATATTTTGCATAATGCAATATCTCTTGTTTGAGAGATTCTGGCATCTTGACGACAGTTTGAAAAATCTGTAGATCGATAGTCATGATTTTTGTACAATTTTTACTATATCATACTTACTCATTATACTGTAATTGCAGTGATGGTCATAGGGTGTGCAGGAGTTCTTGACTTATGGGCGATCGCTCTTTCATTTTACGCGATCGGTCATCAGAAACAAGAAAGGGCGATCGCTCTTGATGCGTGTAAGGGCGATCGTTCTCGGTAAAATCATCGCAGTGTTGGGTATTTGGTGTGAAGGGCGATCGATCAATCCCTTCCTCTACACCTATAGCAAGTCTGTCGTCTAGATACAGGTGAGTTATAATGATAAATATGCTAAGATTAAGAGACAAATAGTTAATATGTAAAATGAGTGTGAGAGAGTGATTCCAGAATTCGATGAAAAGGGCAATCTACCACCGGGAGTTCATTTCTGCGAATGGGAGGAGTTTAACGAGAGATTTGGTACGACTGTCAAAAGACAGAACATGATAGAGGGATTGAAACTGGCAATGATCCAGTTAAAAGCAGCAGGTAGTAGAACTATTTATATTAATGGTAGTTTTGTTACCAGCGAAGAAAAGCCTAAAGATTTTGACGCTTGTTACGATCGCGAAACTGTAGACATGAATAATCTGAGAGTTAATGCTCCTAGATTGTTTAATCATTATGACCGAAATGCCCAAAAAGCTAAGTATAGAGGGGAGATTTTTCCCTCTGACCAACCTGTAGGTAATTACGGCGATAATTCCTTTGATTTTTTTTAAACTGACAGAGACAAAAATAAGAAAGGAATTATAGCGATAGATTTAATGAGGTGGGAACCATGATTAAAAATGAATCACAATATGAATTCAGTAAAGAATGGGTAGAAAGGTTTAACAAAACTATAGCAGCAATGGAGCGGGATGAAGAAGCAAAAACAAAGGATTTTCTCAAATGGGATGCAGGTAGAAGTGCGATCCAATGCCATTTAGATCAATTACATGAAGAAATAGCAGAATATGAAAGATTGATTAAGTGTGACAAAAGCAAGCCGATCGAAATTGTAGTTGAGAATTTCAATAAACTGTCAGATGCTTTAATTAAAGCTCGGATGGCAGCAAAAATGAGCGAGGAAGAGCTAGCAGAAATTTTGGATATTGACCCAGAACGAATCAAGGAACACGAGAAGAAAAATTATCAAGGTGCTAGTTATCTGGAACTTCTTGATATTAGCTTTGCTTTGGGATTGGAGTTTAAAAATGCTGTGATGCAGGTAGATTTTGAGGAAATAGAGGCGGTTAAAAAAACAGCGGAAAGATGGCGCCAACGAAAAAGGGAGAATGCAAGTAAAATAGCCTAAAGATTTGGATAACTTGCTCAGGCAAAAATCAGAGTTAATTTGGTTTGTTGGCTGTGAATTAGCTAGGGTTCTCGCTCTTTCATTTTAGCCTCTCGTTTATCATAAAAAAGAAAGGGCGATCGCACCTGGCTGAAAAAATAGTAAGGGATCTCGCTCTTTCATTTTAGGCGATCGGTTATTAGAAGCAACAAAGGGCGATCGCTCTTGATACGTGTTCGGGCGATCGCTCTTTCATTTTAGGATCTCGCTCATCGGAAAAAATCAGAAGGGCGATCGATCTTGATGCGTGCTGGGGCGATCGCTATCCATGCAAGCATCTCTACTTCATACACTAGGCTGCTCCATAAAGTTTTTTAGAGCCGTAAGAAACTTACCATTAAGATTCATAAAATCTTCCCACTTAAAACCGCCAAACTCATCTCCCCAACCATGTGGCAGGAATACTTGGCGATCGTCGATTTTGAACCATTCTGCCGATTCGTGAAGCTCCAAACTTGCCACGAGGTTCGCAAAAGCGTGTAAGGCATCTGATGGTGTTGATATCGCTGACAGCTTTACTGTATTATTAATTGTTAACCCAACCTCTTCCCCTTCTTCTTCAGAATGAGGTAAGGATGGACATCTAAGAGAAATTAAAGCTTTTTCCTTATCGATTCGACGGATTAAAAATCTATAACCTGGCTTATAGGATAGTCTTTTTGCTAACTCACCCAATAGCATAAAATTTTCTTCCATGATTTTCACACTCTTGTTTATTGGACAATAATACCAACTTCATTAACTAAATATGGAGCGCAGCGTGAAGAATACATCAAGATTATGGGTTCCTTCCGTACACCCATCATGAGTAATATGTTCTGTAGGAGCTATATAAGCCTCGCCTGGATTAACTCTCAATTTGACAACCGGATAATTTGGAAAAAGCTGCATGAATGCCATGCAAATTCTTGAACGACCCGAAATTATACTAACTGCATTACCATCTGTCTCGAAAATTAATCTATACAACTGGTCAATTGATAAATTTATGAACAAAAAATAGCGCGGTTCAGAACCTAGATTGATCGAGATACGATGCAGAGATGAGCCACGCTGATTATCGATGTGGAGACCAACGCGACAGCGCTCGCTGTCCACAGTTACAGTCATCTGTTTCGGCTCGTTCCAGTCAATTCTATACTCGCTTAATTCTGCACTTTGCATGCGAAATGTTTCAATATACTCATGAATTAGAGCGACCCCTTTTTTTACCCTCTCTGTTTGTAAAATATCCTTCAAAAACCTACGATCTTCTAGCTTATTTAGCTCTTTCAGACAATCTAAAATATTTTGAGGAATATTTAGAATACTTACATAAAGACTTTCTAGCTTCTCAAGCTTAGTGTTAAAAAGGATTTGTTGTTCCATTGAAGTAAGCGATCGCCACGGTAATCGAGGGACAAGAGCATTATTACAGTAAGGAGTAGAACCGCAATCTGTCGAAACACTAGCTGGCTCTGTTCCCGAACTTAAGAAAAGGCGATCTTTCAAATTTATGTCGCTATCACTGCAAACGATTTTTATTCCTTCCATCAGTTGATTCACACATCCAGCCTCATCGATCGATTCATATTACTATAAACTAAGACCAATTGCTGCGACCTGATTTAATAGTCACTCGCAAATTATCAACACAAGAACTAACTAAAACCTTACCCGCATCAGTTAAGGATTCAGACTTTATTAAACCTTGATAAGCTATATCAGTAAAACTCAGTGTTTCAACCCAGTAACTCTCAGCTTCCGAGTACAACTTTTCAGATGAAAACCAAGGAGAAGATACAAGTTTAGCCCATACAGCCGCCCCGGCTGAAAATGTCAGTAAAGCATGAATCACCTGTCTAAGAGGACGAGCTCTGTTTTTCCAAGGAGAGAAAACCTCTGGTGAATTTCCGTCTGTTGTGTATAGACGCACATTTTTTTCAACCAGATTAACTTTCGTATGAAAAAATTCATGCACCATTTGTACGCACAAGTGACATCTTTCTTCCATTCGATCGGCTTCGGGATCGAAGTCTTGCCAAGCCCAACCAGGCAAGTGTGATACAGAACCTGCCTTGCGCGTAGTTGGAGAGTAACGAGGTAAGACAGTGTAAACTTTCATCAGGCGACTCATGCTGACACCAAGTCCGATATCTAGGAATGGAAGCATATCCAAACAGAGGCGGATTTCATCATGCCTGGTAGTTACAGCCGAAATATCATGAACATAATCTTTTTCAATGAAATTAAACTCATTTCCCGCTGCTGCTGGTTGAGTTATTGCTGTGGAAATCCGAATTCCCGATCGTGTAAAGCTGTCTGACCACCAAGTTATGCGATCGCATTTATCATCAATTAGCACCTCAATTGCTTGTTCTGTAATTTCTCCTAGATCGCTATCTCGCGTCACAGCCCCCGCTTTAGCTAGCGTAGGAAAACAAAGAATAGAGCCGGCAGTGACTTTTACGTTTCTGAGAGGATCTAAACCTAAAGTCAAGCCCCCACTCAGCGGTGAAAACAGAGTATAAAAATTAATTAATAATTCCTGAATCCTATCAGTATCACCGCTGACATAAGCTTGAAAAAGTGATCGAGCTTTTGCTTCCAGTTCCCGATATTGCAAAAACAAACCGCTCAATATATCCACATCATCGCTTTGTTTTAGAAGCGCCGCTGCTAGCTCATAACCTCGATCGCTAAGAATATGTAGCATGGCTATGTGTCGGGTAGCTGACTCCTCGACATATTTAATCAACGCATTGTGGTAGAATAGTTGAGTATCATCTAGCTTACAGGTCAACTCCAAGTCAACAGTTCCAATCTTAGTCTCTTGCTCGGCACACACGATCATAACGCAACGTCCTTATGAGATACCTGATAGTTCAGTGGACAAATAATCTCTGATGTGATCGATGAGAATTATTAAATCTTCACAATAAATTGATTCCAGATTAAAGCCATGCTCGGAACTATAACGATGAGGCAGATATCCGCCACCACAGATATCAAACAAGCGACAATCAAGGCACTTTTCCGGTGCAGAAAACTGCTTCTTAGATAGTGCTGTTACGAGTGGCAAACACTCTAAAGCTTCTATCGGATGAGAAGCGAGCGACATACCTGTTTTGGTAGCACCATGATATGCAGTTTTCAGAACATCTAGTCCGTGATAAGTGCCATCAGTCTCAACCACAATAACTCCATCACTCAATGCCCCATAGGAATCATAGCCTCTCTTTCCACCCATTAAAAGCTTCATGATAGTTCTGAATATACGAACTTCCATCTTGGTTTCTGAAGCTAACCAATAATCGAAAAGAGCGGATAGCCATCGACCAAAAGTTCCTGGGGGATACTTATCGTAGGGAAAAGTATCATAGTTGAAGTCTGGCAGTAGAAAATCTATAGCAGTGGTGTTTAGTTCCTCAAAGAATGTCAATAGCTTATAAGGATCTATTTCAGGATTCGCAACTGTGAGAAAACCTCCAAACACAGACTCCCCAGACTTGGGATTACGCAACTTTTCTACACCAGCTATAATCTGCGAAAAGCTGCCACGCCCTTTGGCATCAACTCGCATAAGGTCGTTCCATTCTTGCGGCCCATCAATACTCACACCAGCACGCACTTTGAAGTCTTGAAATACCTGTACTATGTCATCGTCTACGAGCGTTGCATTCGTTTGAAGTCCGAATTTGATATCCGCTTCTATATCCTGAAAACTACTTCGCAAGATAGTGAAAAACTCTCTAAGCTTAGTGGCTCCGAGTAGCAGAGGCTCACCCCCATGAAAGACCACAATAAGCTGCTTTAACTTACGATCGCGAACATAGCTACTGAGACGATCCGCCAGAAGCTGGATCGTCTCAAGACTCATCAAAACTGGCTGCTCTCTCCAAGTTTGATCTGGGTGTTCGTACATATAGCAATAGGAACACTTGAGATTGCAACGACTGACGATTTTAACTACAACAGTTGTTATAGGTCGGACTTCGTAGAACTCTGTTCTTTGGGGTAGAAGCAACTCAAGTGACATACATTCATTTTCCTTCAAAGCTGTAGAACCAAAATCATTGTTGGGGAAAAGCCTTCCCAGGCAACCGCCCTATCGGTAAAAAGCTGACTCAATTAGTACTGTGACTACTGAAATCCAACCATTCAATAGGTGCTTTACCCATCCGTTCCGCTTGAATCGCTTGAATCGCAGCTACAACTTTTGGATTGATTTTCTGTAGCTGTTCCTCTTTCAAATCATTAACTGCAATTTCAGCAACAGGTTTAGAACCAAGATAAACTGTCATTTATTTGCCTCGCACATTTGATTGATTTAGCATTGTCCTATTATTTATGGAAATTAAAGATTTGTCTACCACAAAAATGTTCAATTTTGCCTACAATTTTTCCTTGTTTCACTCTAATTAATCTATTTTTGTACAAAATTGTTCAAAAAAGCGGGTAAATGTGTATAATACATAAAAATTTCACATATCTCTTATCCCATGAACCTAAAAGAAGCTTTAAAAATCGCGGATAAAATAATCTTCGAGAAAACGGGTCAACACCTGGACGATTTACAAGCAGCGGTTCTGCGGGGAACTCTACAACGCGAGACATACAAGCACATAGCCAAAGACTTTGACTGTTCCGAAAGTAGTGTTCGGAAAGTGGGATCGGAATTATGGCAAATACTTTCACAAGAGTTGGGAGAAGATATCAGTAAATCAAATTTACGATCGGCAATAGAGAGATTGCAAGTCTCCTTATTTTCATCAAATGTTGCACAAGACTCTGTGCAAATTAGGAATATTAATTTTTGTGGAGAAGCTCGATACCCGCCAGATATATCAACGTCACATCCAGATAATGACGAAATATCTAACGCAAAAGAAACCAAAACTCTACATCAAGATTTAAGCGAAATGCCGGAGTTGGGTAATTTCTTCGATCGCACCCTCGAACTCCACACCCTCACAACCTGGATTCTACAACAAAACTGCCGCCTCATCACCCTCACCGGCATCAGCGGCATCGGCAAAACATCCCTAGCAGTAAAACTCGTACAACAAATCAAAGACGAGTTTGAATACGCAGCTTGGTACACACTAGACGAATTCCCCACCATCGATAAATTTCAATCTAACCTAATACAGCTTTTTTCCCAGTCAGAAAAACAAGATTCATCCCCAACAAACCAGAAACGCTTACCGCTGATTAAGTATTTACAAAACCATCGCTGTTTAGTAGTCTTGGATGACGTTCACAACCTTTTCTGTAGCAGGGAATTGGCAGGAAAGTATAAACCACAATACGAAGAATATCGCTCCCTATTCAAACAAATAGAAAAATTATCCCATCAAAGTTGTTTTCTGCTAGTCGGTTGGGAACCACCCAAAGAAGTTCCTCAACTCACCAGCGAAAATACTCCCATTCGTACCTTACAACTCACTGGTTTAGACACCGCAGCCGCACGGGAAATCCTCAGAGATAAAGGATTAGCAGAAATCGATAACTGCGAAGCACTCATTCACCGCTACCAAGGCAATCCCTTCTGGTTAAAAAGCGTGGCGACTTTGATTCAAGAGTTAGGAATCGGTGCGACTGAGTTATTAATAGATAATACCATATTGTTACCCGAAGATTTGAAAGATGTTTTACAGCAGCAGTACGATCGCACTTCCGAACTAGAAAAACAAGTCATGTCATTGTTGGCGGCAGAAAACCAGCCAGTCAACGCCGCCAAATTGCTACAAAACGGACAAATATTATCATCAGATTTGCTAAACGCATTGCAATCTCTATCGCGGCGCTGCTTGATAGAAAAACAGGAAAGTCTTTACACTTTGCCACCTGTACTGAAGCAATATATCAAAGGGTTGTAACTGAGATGTTGCACCATCTCAATCAGCCTTTAATGGGCGGGCATCCTGCCCAACCCCTACTCCCCACAAAAAAATTAATTGTTTGTGGAACAGGCCTGAAAGGGTGAAAAAAATGGCTGCAAGACAGTTCTAATAAGCTTTGCCGCCCTTTTACCTCGTTGATAATTTGACCGTTTATTGGGGTGTAAACTAATATATTCTCTAACTTCTTCTTGACAAATATCCATAAAACTTATCCAAATTTCTGCCCGCATACCCACTTGAAATGTACTGTGCGAACGATAAATACGTTTGGGTTGTTTGGGACGAGCTACATATTTTTGCGCCCACTTTTATGACTAATTTTCCTTCAATAATTGTCGCTGTATAAGCGATGCTTACTAACAACATTAAGGTCAATATCCTGGGTTTTGATACTTGGGCCTCTTCAATGTTATAGCCACCGCTTTTATAATCTCTAAACATTTCTTCTATATCAAATCTTTGTTTATAAGCGCTTATAGCAGCTTTTAATATTTTAAAATTAGTTAATATAAACCATCCTTTTTTGACTGTAACTCCACGATATTTTCCTTTCCACTTACAAGCGACGTTAGCTTTAAATCCTTTAAATCTTGTCACTTTATTACGGATAAAAATAAAGACATTCCCGGTCGAATTCCTGAATTTTTTAAGTCTAAGCTGTTGAACATTTAAAACAGATTGTATGGTGCGGAGCGTCCGAAAATTTTCTCTTCAAAAATTAGCTCAATGGATTAACCAATTAATCGGGTCAGTTGGCCCGCGAAGCGATCCCGATTGATGGCAAAAATCTGAGAGGGTATTATGACGCCTGAAAAAGGGGTAAAAAACTTACATTTAGTGACGGCGTGGGCGAGTGAACATCGGTTAGTCTTGGAACAAGTCAAAGTTGAAGACCATTAATCATGAAATCACAGCGAACCCGGCATTATTGGAATTAATTGACATCACCGGAGCCATTATTAGGATTGATGCGATGGGGACGCAAACCGAGATTGTTCGGCTGATTCGTCAAAAAAAGCCGATTATGTAGTCACCTTAAAAAGTAATCATCCAACTCTTTATAATAAGCGTCAAAACCTGGTTTGAGATGGCGAAAGCTCAACAGTTTGAGGGAATTGAAGTGAGTCATTCGATTTTAGATTTTAGATTTTGGATTTTGGATTGACCCCACGGATAAATTCGGGGGCTTGAGGATTTTAGATTTTAGATTTTGGATTGATTCCACGGATAAATCACGTGGCGGGTACCATCAAGAAATTCTTGGTCAGGATTCTCGAACGGAAAAGGGACATCCGGAGCGTCGAAATTAGAAAAGTTTGGGCGGTGTCCGTGGCGGCATTAGGAGGGCTTTATAAACAAGAACAATGGACAGATATTCAGACGATTGTTTTTGTAGAACGAGTCCGTCATCTTTGGAATAAAACCACTCAAGAGGTACAGTTTTACCTAAGTTCTTTACCAGTGGATGCTCAGCTTAATGGCCGTGCAATTCGTCAACATTGAGGGATTGAAAACCAAGTTCATTGGACAATAAAAGTTACTTTTAATGAAGACAAATGCTGCATTCGGTCGTTCAACAGTCCTCAGAATTTGACTCTTGTAAGACGAATGGCACTTAATGCCATCAATCAAGAAACGACTCTCCGACGTAGTTTGCGACAAAAAAAAGAACCGAGCGGCGATGAATGATGACTATGTGATGCAGATTCAAAGAGTGCTTGTGTCAAGCCTGATTGAGATGCTCTTACCCTGACTCCCCACAAGAGTTTGATTGTTTTTTAACATACAATTTAAATGCAGAACAGCTTATAAAGTTTCTAAGATTTCTGACTTAGGGAATCTTACTTTTGCGAGTGAAGCATACTTATCTGCTTCAGAGCGATAGCCAGCCGCACAAGCTACGACGGTAGTAAAGCCTTTTGCAGAAAGACCCAACAGGCGATCGTAATTGACAGGTTCAATTCCTTCCATTGGACAGGTGTCAACACCAAGCAATGCAGCACTGGTCATAAAGTTGCCCAGTGCAATATAAGTTTGGTGCGTTGACCATTGATTGATATTAAAACTGCGGCCACCATCAACCAAGTCACTGACGATTAGATTCCGATATCCTGCCATTGCCTCTACAGTCCCGCCTCGCACCTCGGCAGTGCGGGCAACAAAGCGATCGACATCCTCGGAAGTGAGATTCTTTTTAATCGCGAACACGACATAATGAGAGCAATCAGTAACCTGTGACTGATTCCAGGAGAGAGGCTTGAGCTGTTCTTTAAGTTCCGAGCTGGTAATAATCAGAAATTTCCAAGGTTGAAGCCCATAAGAAGATGGTGTTAACACTAACGCATCTTCTAAAGCTGTCCAGATTTCTGGAGCAATTGTTTTGGCTGGATCGAACTGTTTGGTGGCATATCGCCATTTGAGATTTTCGAGTAAGTCTGTCGTAGTGATGTGATTCATTTCTTTTACTTAAGAGATTGCAATTAATCATGGTTGAAACGGATAATTACAGGCTGGTTGCAAATAATCCTGGTTCAAATGAAATGATAGCGGAAGCGGTCTGCAAAAAGTAGCGAGCAGGTCGATTCGATCCCCGACAGACTAATTTTTAGCTAATTCCTAATCGCTTTCGAGAATACCCGCCAGCAAAGCTTGCTGAACGTGCATCCGATTTTCGGCCTGATCCCAAACGCGCGATCGACTTCCTTCAATTACCGCATCCGTAATCTCTTCATCGCGGTGTGCCGGCAAACAGTGCAGTACAATTGCATTCTTATCTGCCAATTCTACCAGTTGTTCGTTGACTTGAAAAGGCTCAAACAAAGGAATCCTGCTTTTCGCTTCCTCTTCCTGTCCCATACTCGCCCAAACATCGGTATAAATCACTTGAGCGTTTTTCACAGCGGCTGCCGCATCAGCAGTCACAGTAACTTCGGTGTTTCCGCTAGCAATTGCCTTCGCTTTTTCCACAATCTCAGGATTGGGCATAAAATCTTGAGGGCAAGCAATTCTTACGTTCATCCCCGTCATTGCACAGCCCAACATCAGCGAATTTGCCATATTGTTACCGTCGCCAAAATAAGCTAAGGTTACTCCTTCCAGCTTGCCAAAACACTCTTTTACTGTCATTAAATCCGCCAGCACTTGACAGGGGTGTTCGTCATCAGTCAGGGCAT
Organism: Microcoleus sp. N3A4; assembly: GCF_036701805.1. Lineage (NCBI taxonomy): Bacteria > Bacillati > Cyanobacteriota > Cyanophyceae > Oscillatoriales > Microcoleaceae > Microcoleus > Microcoleus sp. N3A4. The sequence goes on along the minus strand of NZ_JAUBRJ010000003.1, from coordinate 114,633 downwards.
TAATTACAGGAATTTTAGCATAATTAGCAAAAGTTACTAAATCTTTTTGCTCGAAAGTCCGAATCGCCAAAATGTCTAAATATCTGTCTAAAACCCTGGCTGTATCTACTAAAGGTTCGCCGCGGCTGACTTGAGTAACGTTGGGATTGAGGTCGATTACTTGCCCTCCCAATTTGTACATTGCCACTGTAAAACTCACCCGCGTCCGCGTCGAAGCTTTGGAAAACAACAAGCCGAGAACTTTATTGCGTTTCAGCTTTACCATTCCCGACTTTAAACTGGCGGCAAGATCCAACAAGTAATTTAATTCATCAATACTTAAATCTGCCAAACTTAATAAATCTCGTCCTTTTAATGAGTCCATATTTACCCCACACAAATTTTCAACTGTGCCTTAAATCTTAGCCCGCAGAGGCGGGTTTTGTTTTCGTTCCCGCTGGCGATCGACTTTTTGCAGTCCTGGACGCAATTATCACATTTTAACGACGCTGTATGGTGCGTCAGTCTTGAAATTAGTACGAAAAATTCTGATTTTCTCAACTGACGCACCCTACTAATTATGCCAGTTACCTCCGGGACTGTTTTTGTTCAACTTGCGGGCAATTGCTCGATCGCGCGATCGATCGAATCGCAACCTTGTTCCACCGTTTCTACCACAGCCAACACGCCCCGCAATTCCCCAGCGCCGGGGAAACCCTTAGCATACCAGGTTAAGTGCTTGCGAGCTTGGCAGACACCACTTTCACCTTTATATTCCCACAATGCCCGCAAATGTTCCTTAGCACATTCGAGGCGTTCAATTGGTGTCGGAGCTATCTTTTCTTCACCAGTTTTCAAGAAATAATCAACTTCTCCCACCAAAAAAGGATAGCCCAAAGTTCCCCGCGAACACATCACTCCATCGGCGCCGGTTTCTTCCAGACATCGCATCGCTGCTTCCACTGAAAAAATATCCCCGTTAGCAATAACTGGAATCGATAAAACTTCTTTCACTCGGCGAATCCACTCCCATTTTGCCGGGCCGGTGTAACCTTGCGATCGAGTGCGGCCGTGCACGGTAATCATTTTTGCTCCCGCATCTTCCATCCGCTTCGCAAATTCCAAAATATTAATTTCTTTGTCAGTCCAACCGATCCTAGTTTTAACCGTGACAGGAACATCTACCGCTTCCACAACAGCCCGCACAATTGCCTCGGCCGTTTCCGGGTCTCGCAGCAGGGAAGAACCGCCGCCGTTTTTAGTAATTTTGTTAACCGGACAGCCCATATTAATATCAACAGTATCCGCTCCTTCTGCCACTGCTTTCTGGGCCGCTTCTGCCAAGAAATCCGGCCGGCAGTCAAACAATTGAATGCTAATCGGGCGCTCGTTCGGGTCAACTTCCATAATTCTCGGCAGTTGCTTCACGTAGTGCAAACCCGTAGCGTTCACCATTTCCGTGTACATCATCGAATCCGGCGCGTAGCGGCGCACCAGGCGGCGAAATACCAAATCGGTAACGCCGGATAACGGCGATTGCAGGACGCGGCTTTTAACTTCAAAATCGCCGATTTTGAGCGGAGTTGCTAATCTTTTTTGTAATTCGGGAGAGAGAGCAAGCATAGTCGATCGCACTTAAATTCTAATATCTGTATATTATACTACACTTCAGATAGTTTACCGTTGTTAACTATCTTTTTAGCCGATTATTGAGTGACAGCTAAAAGTATGTTTAACCTGACCGCAATGCCTATTTTACAGATCCCGATCGCCCGAATTTGAATATTGTGAAACCAGGACTCAAACGCCAACGCCGACCACAGTTAAATCTCTGTGCCGCTTCGATATATCTATGGGGTGTTGCCATTAATGGGCGATCTACCTACAAAGAGTGTTGTGCAACTCATATTTTTCTTGTTTAGTTCTGCCGAATGCTCTGACTGCCTTCTGTTCCGGCTGCTTTCAGACGACTAATGCTTAAATTTATTGGGATTCTGCAAAAGCCGTACATCAGATCGTTTTAAACTACAATTGGTGGATTCCTGACGACGCCGATCGAACATTAAAAAAATTGTAGAGAATTCCTATGGACGCCGCAGCACTCTGGCAACGCTATCAAGACTGGCTTTACTATCACGAGGGATTGGGACTTTACCTCGATATCAGCCGCATGGGATTCGACGACGCTTTCGCAGCAGCACTGAAGCCCAAATTTGACAAAGCTTTCAAAGACATGGCAGCTTTAGAAGCAGGTGCGATCGCCAATCCCGACGAACACCGCATGGTGGGCCACTACTGGCTGCGAAACCCCGATTTAGCTCCCACTCCAGAATTAAAACAAGAAATAGTCGAAGGCATAGCACAAGTCGAAGCATTTGTCAAGAAAGTTCAAAACCGCGATATTAAACCGCCCTTTGCTCCGCAATTTACCGACATAATTTCGATCGGCATCGGCGGTTCCGCCCTCGGCCCCCAATTTGTCTCCGAAGCTTTATCCCCAGACATTCCGCCCCTAGCAATTCATTTTATTGACAACACAGATCCGGCTGGGATCGATCGCATCCTCAACAAAATCAAAGACAAACTCGCCAGCACCCTAGTAATTACTATCTCCAAATCCGGCGGCACCCCCGAACCCCGCAACGGCATGATCGAAGTTCAAAAAGCCTTCGCCGCCGAAAAACTGGATTTTGCCAAACAAGCAATTGCCATCACCGGAGCAGACAGCAAACTAGACAAATTAGCCAAATCCGAAGGCTGGATTACCACTTTTCCAATGGCCGATTGGGTGGGAGGACGCACTTCCGAATTGTCAGCAGTCGGACTTTTGCCAGCAGCTTTGCAAGGCATCGACATTCAGGCGATGCTCGACGGCGCTAAAGTCATGGACAAAGCTACCAGAATTCCCGAAATTAAAAACAATCCTGCCGCCCTGTTAGCAATGTCCTGGTATTTTGCTTGCAACGGACGCGGCGAAAAAGATATGGTAGTTTTGCCGTATAAAGATTCACTGCTATTGTTCAGCCGCTACTTGCAGCAATTAGTCATGGAATCGATCGGCAAACAGCAAGATTTAGACGGCAACACAGTTCATCAAGGAATTGCAGTTTACGGCAACAAAGGCACCACCGACCAACACGCTTACGTCCAGCAACTGCGAGACGGCGTGCCGAATTTCTTCCTAACATTTATCGAAGTTTTGCAAGACAGACAAGGCATTTCCCCAGAAGTAGAAACCGGCGTCACTTCGGGAGATTATTTGTCTGGTTTGTTGCAGGGAACTCGACAAGCTTTGTACGAAAATCACCGAGATTCAATTACTGTCACAATTCCCCAAGTCAACCCTCGGACAGTAGGAGCATTAATCGCCCTCTACGAAAGAGCCGTAGGTTTTTACGGTTCCTTGGTGAATGTCAATGCCTATCACCAACCGGGCGTCGAAGCAGGCAAAAAAGCGGCCGCTGCTGTGTTGGACTTGCAGCAACGGGTACTGCAAGTGCTCGAAGACGCTCAAACACCTCTGTCCTTAGCAGAAATAGCCAAAAAAGCAGGAAGGCCAGAGCAAATCGAGACAATTTACAAAACTCTGCGGCATTTGGCAGCCAACGGGCGCGGCGTAGCTTTGGAGGGCAAATTAGCACAGCCTGCTACTTTAACTGCAAGTTATCAAGAGAATTAAACAGTAGAATTAAACATTAAAAGTGAAATTAGTCACTTTTAATGTTTAATTTTTAATTCCTCCCATGCCCTTGACGATTCTGGTTGCTGACGACGATTTCGCGACTCGCTTGTCGATTACCGATTATCTGGAAATTACCGGATACTCTGTAATCCCTGCTGAGAACGGCAAAGAAGCTTTAGGCTTGGTAGAGGAATTTCAGCCCCACTTGATTGTTACTGACATTACAATGCCCGAGATGGATGGCTACGAATTTGTGCGGCGAGTTCGGGCTCGTCCCGCTTTCCGCTTGCTGCCGGTGATTTTTTTGACGGAACGCACGAGCACGCAGGAACGGATTCGCGGCTATCAGATGGGGTGCGACAATTATCTGGCTAAGCCTTTTGAACTCCAGGAATTGGGGGCGGTTATTCGCTCTTTGCTCGATCGCTACGCTCTAATCGCTCAGGCACCGTCTCGTTCCCCGGAACCCGAACCGACGCCAACAGAGGCCCGCAGCAGAGCCAATGGCAAGCCTGAAGCGCATTTTTTCACTCAAAAGTCAGAAACCGACGATTCCCTACGGGATAGCTCCGCTTCACGCGCATCTCCAAGCCAAAATGCTCCGACTTTGACGCAGCGAGAGCGAGAAGTGCTAGATTTGCTGACAGAAGGTCTTTCTAATATTCAAATAGGCGATCGGCTCCATCTCAGCCCTCGAACTGTCGAAAAGCACGTCAGCAGCTTGTTCAGAAAAACCGAAAGTAACAACAGAGCAGAACTTGTTCGCTTTGCGATGGAACACCATTTAGTCGGTAATTGGTAATTGGTAACTGTTAATTGGTAATTGTTAATTTTTCCTGATTTATAACATACTCCAACAAACCCTCGGAAGCGTCCAGCAGCAAATCAATTACTCGATCGAAACCCTCCGGGCCGCCGTAGTAAGGGTCGGGCACTTCTTTAAGGTCGTATGTTTGGCAAAAATCGCACATCAACCGCACTTTATCTTTATATTTTCCCAAATTATCGAGGGCAAGAATATTCCGATAATTCTCCCGATCCATCGCCAGAATCAAATCAAAATTCTCAAAATCTTGCCTTTGAAATTGGCGGGCTTCGCCTAACAATTCAATTTCTCGCTTCCTCGCCGCCAATGCCATCCGCCTGTCAGGGGGGCTGCCAATGTGATAGCCGCCTGTTCCGGCAGAATCGCAGGTGATGCGATCGCTCAAACCTGCTTTTTCTATTAAGTGATTCATAATATTTTCTGCTGAGGGCGATCGGCAGATGTTTCCGAGGCAGACAAACAATAATTTAGTCATTAGTTAGTAGTTAGTAGTTAGTAGTTAGTAGTTAGTAGTTATTAGTTATTAGTTAGTAGTTATTAGTTAGTAGTTATTAGTTGTTAGTTGTTAGTTGTTAGTTATTAGTTATTAGTTAATCAACAATCAACAGTGCTAATTTGTAGGTGCGTCGCTTTCAGAGTCAATATGCAAGTTCCATCGAACATGGAGCAGCGACGCACCTTACTATAGCGGTTTTCCAGAAAGTTTAATCAGTCAACAGTCAACAATTGACTGCGGTTTTCCAGAAAGTTTAATCAGTCAACAGTCAACAGTCAACAGTCAACAATTGACTGATGACTGATGACTGATGACTAACCGAAACCGGGGAGATTCAGTCCGCCGGTGAGTTCTTCCATTTTCTCCCGCATCGTCATCGTAGACTTAGCGTAAGCATCCTGCATCGCCACCGTGACGAGTTCAGAAACCACATCAGCACCTTCACCGAGAGCATCCGGCGAGATTTCCACGCGGCGGGGTTCTTGGTTGCCGCTGAGAAAAACCTTGACCAAGCCACCGCCGGCAGTTCCCTCAATTTCCATTACATCCAACTCTTCTTGGAGCTTTTTAGCTCCTTCTTGAACCTGCTGAGCTTTTTTGAAAGCTTCAGTCAGCTCTTTCATTTTGCCCAGGCCGAAGCCAAATCCTTGTCCTGATTTTGTCATAGCTACTTTGTGATGGTTTGTGGGCTGGCAGTCTGCCGTTTCCTTATTACTTTAATAATGCCCTAGAAGGGAAACTCTCCCAGTATTCTAACTTCTGGCTCCAACAACAGCGACCACCGCTGCTCGACTTGCTGTTGAACGTGGCGGATCACTTGAAAAATATCATTGGCCGTTGCCGACCCGCAGTTAAGAATAAAATTAGCATGGCGCTGAGCTACTTGCGCCCCGCCGATCTGGTATCCCTTGAGTCCCGCTTGTTCGATGAACCAACCTGCCGTCTTCGGGCCGGGGTTGCGGAAGACTGAGCCACAGCTCGGTAAGTGGTAAGGTTGAGTTGTCCGCCGCTGGCTGAAATGGTCATTAGTTTCTGCCATTACTTGCGATCGGTCGAATCCCGGCTTTAGCTGAAAAGTCGCTTCAGTCACCAGGCGATCGCCCCCTTGCAGCACCGAAGTCCGGTAGCGGTACTCCAACTCTTGGGGAGTCAAAATTTCCACCTTGCCGCCAGGAGATAGGACGCGAGCGTTGACCAGAATATCAGCAGTACAGCCCCTGTGAGCGCCTGCATTCATCACCACAGCCCCTCCCACGGTGCCCGGTATGCCGACTGCCCATTCTAGACCTTTCCAGCCCCGTTTAGCCGCCAACCAAGCGAGGCGGGGAATTGACTCCCCCGCCCCGGCTGTAACTTGACCTGTTTCTGGATTAAAATTCACCTGTTTCAGGTAGCGAGTGCCGACGACCAAACCGGACAAACCCCGATCGCTCACCAACAAATTAGAACCCGCACCCAGCAGAGTCACCGGCACCCCTTCATCGTGCGCCCAGGCAAAACTCGCTTGCAAAGCCTCCATACTGCGGGGAGCAATGTACCACTCGGCAGGGCCACCGACTCGGAAGGAAGTCAGGCCCGCCAGCGAAACTTGGGAGTTAATCTTGCAATCAGTTCCCCGCAAAGAAATAGGAGAATACACTCGCCGATTGTCCTTAACAGAGGAGTCATTCGAGATAGTCACCATCTTGAAAATCCTTAAAAATACCTGCGCTCGAAGACGTGGTTGAAAATTCATTTACCTAACTTATGCCGCCCCTTTGAGCGATCCGCCAGACAGCAGTGTCGGTACAACCTGCACCGCCCTGGCTGTCGATCGACTCTTCTGGGCGATCGAGCTAATCCGGGCGATCGGCTTCTTGATAAAAAGCCATAACCTCTGGAATAATCTGATTCAGATTGCCAGCACCCAAAAACAGAGCCAAATCCCCCGGTTGCAGATTTTCGGTTAAAAACTTACTTACCGAGTCCAGGGAAGGCCGAAACTCAACCTCTCGACCTTCTTTAGCAATCAAATCAGCAACCTGCTGCCCGCTAATCTCTCCTAAATTCGGTTCCCCAGCACTATAAATATCGCAAGCCACAACCAAATCAGCATCCCCAAAAGATTGAGCAAATTCTGGCAAAAAAGTCAGAGTCCGGCTGTAACGGTGGGGTTGAAAAATTGCAACCACTCTTCGTCGAGATTTGGGATTTTTTTCGCTACCTTCGATACGCAAGCGAGCCGCCGCCAAGGTAACGCGAATTTCGCTAGGATGGTGGGCGTAGTCGTCCACAAACAAGATGTCATTGTGAAAACCCCGCACCTCAAAACGGCGGCGAGCTCCTTCAAAGCCAGCAATCGCTTTCGCAATCGCCGAAAACTCTAACCCCACCAATCGACCCACTGCTACTGCAGCTAGTGCATTGCTGAGATTGTGTTTGCCTAGCAACTTCAACTCCAGTTCCCCCAGGAAAGCTCCTCGCTCCCAAATGCCAGCCTTAGTGCTTTCTGCCCCGTACTCCACGCCCGAAGCCGTGTAGTCAGCACCGCTGTCCCCCTGCAAGCTGTAGCTGACATTAGGCTGAAGGCAGTCTTTGACGATTTGGTCGTCAATGCAGCCCACCAAGGTTTGACAGTTTTGGGCAAACACCTTAAATGTGTCTATTACCTGGTCGAGGGTATCGTAATGGTCTGGATGATCCAGTTCCACATTTGTCACTATGCCAATTTTGGCTACCAGCTTGACGAGAGAACCGTCGGATTCATCAGCCTCGGCAACTAAGTAGGGGCCTTTCCCTAAACGAGCATTGCCTTCCCAAGCATTTACCTCGCCTCCTACCACGATCGTCGGGTCTAGACCCGCAGCCATCAGCATGAAGCCGATTAAGCTGCTAGTAGTAGTTTTGCCGTGAGTCCCCGCTACCGCTATGCTTTGGTAATCTTGAATTAACGCTGCCAACACATCCGAGCGATGAAAAATCGGACAGCCCAAATCTAAAGCAGCTCGATATTCGGCATTTTCCGGGTGAATTGCCGTCGAACATACTACTTGAGGCAATCCCGGAATTGCTTGGGCGTTGGAACCGTTGCCGTTGAATTTGGGAGCTTCGGCTGTCGCGACGGAAGTCCCTACCGTGCCAGCGACTGCCGAGGATACGGCCCCAAGCGGCCCCCGATCGGGACTGCTACCGTTGAGGGCCGTTTGAAATAATTCAAAATTTCTGGCGTCTTGACTCCAAAAAATGTGAGCTCCCATTCCTTGCAAGCGCTCGGTTATGTGACTCGATTTAATGTCGGAGCCGTACACGGGCAACTTGCGTTTAGCTAGAATGTAGGCAAGGGCTGACATCCCAATCCCACCAATGCCGATGAAATGAAATGGTTTACCGCTGAAATCAACAGAACTCGGCATCTTCACTCCTCACACACCACACCACGCCAATAACACGCGATATCATATCAAGAATTGTTTTTTCAGGATACAGTTCGCTAGAGATTCTGTACAAAATTCTCTGCGCGTCCCTAGAAATGCGGGACTTGTAGAGATGTTTGTCTTGTATCCTATATGACTTAGTACCGAGTAGTTTTCCGGAACAGTCACAGCTCGAAAATAGCAGGTCAGAGAAAATGGGGTCTGGGGTCTGGGCCAACAGACGAATTTTGGGTGGTTGCATACTCCTGCATTCTATTTCTATCCGCCTGCTGTGCTGGGATACGGCAGCAAAAGCCCCACAACCTTTTTACCAAGATTGAGGGTAAAACCCATAAGGATTTACAAACACTACCACGAACAACAAAATTTCGCTCATTTTCTGGTCATTTATCTACTTTTACGGTCATTTTTTCTTGAAAGTCAGAGATTGACACGATCGCAACTCTAGTATAGATTTTTACTTACTTGTATATATACAAGTTATGCAGTTAGTCGAAATAGTCGAAAAGTGATTGAGCGAACCCAATCATTGGTTCGATCGAGCAGCCGATGCACGCTCTGGGCATCCCTTAAAATTTTTACCGCGCTAAGTATATCTACCGTCAAAACTTTTTGACTTGGCAACAAACGAATGGTCAGGCGGTGGCTCGCGCACTCAAAACAAGTTGGGATTAATATTGGCAAGGTGAATCATCAGTCCCGGACGCACTCCGACCCTCAGAACCGGGTTTTTTAACTCTTATTGAAGGTTTGAACGAAGTAAGATGATTAAAAAACCCGGTTTCAGCCTCCAGGACAACCGTCAAAACTTTGGTCGTCCAGGGGTTTGTCCCCGATGTGAAGCGAGGGTTTTGTAATTAACGAGCTTATGGGTAAAAGCGTACAAACAGAAAATTTGCGCGATGTCTGTATTAATCGTGATGTTTGGGAAATATGGGGAAAATAGCGATTTTGGGGGGGACTTTTGACCCGGTGCACTGGGGTCACGTGTTGGCGGCCGAGACGGCTGCGAGTCAATTTAGTCTCGATCGAGTCATTTGGGTACCCGATCGCTCTCCTCCTCACAAGTGGCGCCCGGATTTGGCAAGTTTCGATCGCCGGCGGGAAATGCTCGCTCTCGCGATCGCCGATCGCCCAGACTTCCTACTTTCGCCGCCGGAGGCAAATCCCTCCGGCAGTTCTTTTGCGATTGACACCCTGCTGTATTTGCAAAAATTGTATCCAGGCGATATGTGGTACTGGATTATTGGTAGCGACGCACTCCTTACTCTCCCAAAATGGCACCGGTGCGGCGAAATTGCCGGGTTGTGCGACTGGTTGGTGGCCCCGCGTCGGAGTCAGGGAGATCGAGAGACAGGAGAAAGCGAGGAGATTGGGGGATCGTCCGAGTGGGGTGATTGTGCGAGTGGAAAACCCATTGATTCCGGGGGAGACAGGATGCAGGTTCAGGCAAATGCTGTTGGCCGGCGAGTTGCCGAACAAATGGCTCTTTTGGACGTGGAAATTCGCTGGGAGGTGCTGTCCATGCCTGCGATCGAGATTTCGTCGAGCCACATCCGCCGCTGCTGCGCCGAAAGTCGCAACCTCCGCTACTTAGTCCCGGAAGTTGTCCGAACTTATATTGCCGCCCACCAGCTTTACCAGTAACTAGCGGCGGAAAGCCCAATGCCTTCTGGCTTGCGATTTCTGCCTTCTAAAAAAGTTCAAGCTTTTTTTGATAAACACAAAAAGTTAGAAAGGATCGACCTTTGCGATATGATCTTCTCTCATAAGTCAATTCTTAAATTTTTCCAAAATTTCAGCCTGAGCTAGGGGCTGCCATCATTAGGAGGTACAAGGTGATTAGAGTCGCGATCAATGGTTTTGGACGTATCGGGCGCAGTTTTGCGCGCTGCTGGTTGGGCCGAGAAAACAGCCAGCTAGAGCTGGTAGCTATTAATGACACTTCCGATCCGAAAACTAATGCTCACTTGCTGAGATACGATTCCATGATGGGAACGTTGAAGGATGTGGACATCAGTACAGATGAAAATTCCATTACTCTAAATGGGAAGACAGTTAAATGCGTGAGCGATCGTAATCCGCTCAACCTGCCTTGGAAAGATTGGGGTATTGATCTGATTATTGAAGCGACCGGCGTCTTCGTTGACCAGGCTGGTGCATCGAAGCATATCACTGCCGGCGCTAAAAAAGTGCTAATTACCGCTCCCGGCAAGGGGCCTGAAGTCGGCACCTATGTGATGGGAGTCAACCACCACAACTACAAGCACAGTGACTACACTGTCATCAGCAATGCTAGCTGTACTACTAACTGTCTGGCTCCTGTACTGAAAGTGCTGCACGAAAATTTTGGCATCGTCAAAGGCATGATGACCACTACCCACAGCTATACTGGCGACCAGCGCTTGCTGGATGCCAGCCACCGGGATTTGCGGCGCGCGCGGGCTGCTGCGATGAATATTGTGCCGACTTCTACCGGAGCGGCCCAAGCTGTGGCTTTGGTGATTCCAGAATTGAAGGGTAAGTTAAATGGCATCGCTATGCGCGTGCCGACTCCTAATGTGTCGGTAGTTGATTTTGTGGCTCAGGTAGAGAAAAAGACTTTTGCCGAGCAAGTAAATCAAGTGTTCAAAGAAGCAGCCGAAGGCCCCATGAAGGGGATTTTGGAGTACAACGATTTGCCTCTGGTTTCTTGCGATTATCGCGGAAACGATGCTTCTTCGATCCTGGATTCCAGCTTGACGCTAGTCATGGATGGCGACATGGTGAAGCTGTTGGCTTGGTATGACAATGAGTGGGGCTACAGTCAGCGGGTGGTAGACTTGGCTGAATTGGTCGCCCAAAGGTGGGAAGCCTAATACTCGAAGGCAGAAGGCATTAGTCATTCGGCAGAAGGTAAAATGCTGATATTTTGTACTTTTGAGTCGATTTCTAGCTGACTGGTTATTTCTGTTTTCGAGCCGTAGAGACTTTTGGCAGTTGATAGTTGGCGAGTAGAAGATGAAATATCGTAGGGACACGGCAGTGCCGTGTCCCTACCCGATATCTGTGGGACACGGCAGTGCCGTGTCCCTACCCGATGTCTGTATGCTGATCCTCCCAGCTATCGAACTTTTTGCAAGAATACTTCGATCGGGTTTTCGGGTCTGCTCGATGATAAACTTGTTGTTTGTAGTAAGCACTGAAACTTGCTCTGGCAAGTCCTCGGAAAATCCAAAATATTAAAATAATAAAAATTCCGACTAAAAAAGTTAAAAACCTGGAAAAATAGCAAGAGCTACGGTATAGCTTTGAAAGCAAAATGTGATATGAAAAAAGCGTTAATTAGCGGTATATCAGGTCAAGATGGAGCTTATTTAGCTAAACTGCTGCTCGATCGAGGTTATGAAGTTTGTGGCACCTCTAGGGACGCTCAAATGTCTAGTTTCGGAAACCTGGGTCGTTTGGGCATCCGAGACAGAGTAAAACTAGAATCCATGTCTCTCAACGATTTTCGCAGCGTCTTGCAGGTACTAGCGAAAATTCAGCCCGACGAAGTGTACAATCTAGCAGGCCAAAGTTCTGTCGGCTTGTCTTTTGAACAACCCGTAGAAACCCTCGAAAGCATTGCCACAGGAACATTGAATCTGTTAGAAGCAATTCGGTTTACAGGCGGAAAAATTAAACTTTACAATGCCAGTTCCAGCGAATGTTTTGGGGATACCGGAGGGAATCCAGCGGATGAAAATACGCCTTTTCGCCCCAGAAGTCCTTACGCGGTAGCGAAAGCAACGGCATTTTGGGAAGTAGCGAATTATCGGGAAGCGTACAATTTGTTTGCGTGTTCTGGTATTCTGTTCAATCACGAGTCCCCGCTGCGGCCGGAGAGGTTCGTCACCCAAAAAATTGTATCTGTTGTGTGCCGAATTGCTGCGGGTAGTTCCGAAAAACTGCATTTGGGAAATATTTCAGTGCAGCGAGACTGGGGTTGGGCGCCGGAATATGTGGAGGCGATGTATTTGATGTTGCAGCAGGAAGAACCGGACGATTATGTAATTGCAACAGGTGTAAGTTATCCTTTGGAGGAGTTTGTGCAGACAGCTTTTGTTTCTGCGGGTTTGGATTGGCAGGAACATTTAGTAACCGATGCGAGTCTCTACAGACCGACGGAGATTGCAGTTGGGAGGGGAAATCCGGGTAAGGCGAAGCAAAAGTTGGGATGGGAGGCGAAGTATAAGATGCCCGATGTGGTGCGGATGATGGTGGAAGCGAGGATGGGTAAGGTTTGAAATTTTTTTCATAAAAGATAGCTCTTGGTTTGGAATAAATACCTGTTCTGAATTATCAGCGGTTGTGTACCATTTTCAAGATGTAAAAAAATGCAAGTAGTTATACTAGCCGGCGGTTTGGGTACTCGTCTCCGAGAAGAAACTGAATTTCGTCCTAAGCCCCTAGTTGATGTGGGGGGGTATCCAATTCTCTGGCATATTATGAAGACATATGCCCATTACGGTTTCCGGGACTTTATTGTGTGTTTGGGCTATCGTGGCAACATGATTAAGGAGTATTTCCTGAATTATGAAGCTATGAATAATGATTTTACTATTTGCCTGGGCCGTCAAAATCAGATTACCTATCACGAGGATCATCGCGAGCAAGATTTTAAGGTGACGCTGGCGGAAACAGGGCCAGACAGCATGACTGGGGGGCGGGTGAAACGTGTGGAGAAATACATTACTGATGATACCTTTATGGTGACATACGGTGATGGAGTTGCTGATATCGATATTGGAGCTTTGGTGGATTTTCATAAGGCTCATGGTAAGCTGGCAACTGTTAGTACAGTTCGTCCGATATCGAGATATGGTATTTTAGATGTGGACAACCAAGGCAAAGTTCTGGAATTCACCGAAAAACCTCAAGTAGATGGTTGGGCAAGTGCCGGATTTTTGGTACTTCACCGCAGCATATTTGAGGCTTTGAGCGGAGATGATTGTTTTTTTGAGCGAGAGCCACTAGAGCGCTTAGCAGCGGAGGGACAATTGATGGCGTACCGCCACGAAGGTTTCTTTTTTGCGATGGATACTTACCGCGAGTATAAATATTTGAACGAACTTTGGGATAATGGAGAGGCTCCTTGGAGGGTGTGGGAATGAGTGAGTTTTGGCGCGATCGTCGATGATCGCAAGCCTCCTCAAAGTCCAAAGCCAATAGGAAGCTAACGCAAGCCGAGCAGATATTTATGTACCGTTACTGTATCTAAGACCGTTAAGATAGCTAAATTTTATAAATTGTGGTGCAATTGGGAACTATAATGGCTGGTTAAACGCTAAATTTGATACTCCCGCCGAGCATTGGTCTCAACTTAAGACTAAAAACCTTGAGAAACCTAGTTTTTACCGCAGTCTAGATCCTCCTCGCATCCCCCTTAAGAAGGGGACTTTGAGAATACTCTTGTCCCCCATTTCTTAAGGGGGGCGCCGGGAGGATATAAGCTTAATAGTTAAACAGCAGTCGGTGACTACGTTTGAGCTTAAGTTGACACTAATGCCCGCCGACGAGAAGTCCCTACTTTCAGCGTTAGCTACACCGGAAAACTTGAGAGTTTGCTTTTTGAGGAAAAAATGAGTAAGTGGACAAGAACTTTTACCTTTAAAGGTAAAGAGTTATATTACAATCGGATAAAATTTAATAATCCGACCGAAAGAGCCGTAGAAATTTCGATTGCCTTTGATTTTATTGCTAATCTGGAAAATCCTCAAAAAATCCTGGAAATTGGCAACGTACTCTCCCACTACGAAAACTCTTTGAGCGAAAATATTGGTATCAGATCGAGACGAATTGTAGATAAATTTGAAGTCGATCTAGGTGTAGAAAATCAAGATTTGATGAGCTTGCCATCAGCGGAAAAATATGACGCAATAGTATCAATTTCGAGTGTCGAACACGTAGGGCAAGCAGACGATCCTTCAGGAGGCTATGGCGAACAGATAGAATCCCGCGATCTAGAAGGTCCTCTAAAGGCGATCGCTAAAATTTACGATCTACTTGCTCTTGATGGAAAAGCCTTGATTACTGTTCCTTTTGGAAGACTTACAGATGGAGAATGGTACATTCAATTTAGCAAAGAGTATTTAGAGGTTTTATGGAAAAAATATGGCATCCCGAAAGATGCTATATCCGCCAACTATTTAAAGCTAATAGATAGAGAAACAGCCGACGATAAGCATTATATGCTTTGGAGAGAAGTAGATGTTCGAGAACTTAGCAATAGCGAATACGGATGGCCTTTGTCACAGGCAAATGCAATTGCAATAATAGAATTATCCAAGGTTTCAATCGACTTTAATCTCAACTTAAACGTAGAACCAACTGATTTATATTACAATATGACCTACGAACAGCGGAGAGAGTTTGAACAGTGCAAAGCCCAACTGCATCAGAGTCAAAGAGAGTTGGCGCAGTCACAGTCGCAACTATATCAAACTCAGGCAGAATTAGAACAATCCCTGATCGAACTAAATCAAACTCAGAAAGAGTTAGAAGTAGTCCAAGGTCAAATTTATCCCGTTCAAGCAGAAGTCGAACTGGCGCAAGCTCAAATTTATCAAACTCAGCAAGAGTGCACTGAATTTCAGTCCCAACTAGATCGAGTTCAGGAAGAGTTGGAACAAGTGCATCCCCAACTGCATCAAACTAGAAGCGAGTTGGAGATATCCCAGTCGCAACTGTACAAAACTCAGGGAGAGTTGGAATTAACCGAAGCTCAACTATATCAAGCTCAGGAAGAGCGAGATCGATTTGAGTCGCAAATGTATCAGGCTCAGGAAGATTCGGAATTAATGGACATTCAACTGCATCAAATTCAGGGAGAATTAGAACTATTCCAAGCCGAACACCATCAAACTCAGCAAGAATTGGAACTATCCCAAGCCGAACACCATCAAACTCAGCAAGAATTGGAACTATCCCAAACCGAACACCATCAAACTCGGCAAGAATTGGAACTATCGCAATCGCAACTGCACTCGACTCAGCAAGAATTGGAACTATCCCAAGCCGAACACCATCAAATTCAGCAAGAATTGGAACATTCGCAGTCGCAACTGCACTCGACTCAGCAAGAATTGGAACATTCGCAGTCACAACTGCACTCGACTCAGCAAGAATTGGAACAGTCGCAGTCACAACTGCACAAAACTGCGGGGGAATTAGAGAGATGGCGTTTTCAGCAAAGTGCTGTCAAAAATACAGATGAAAACAACCAGGTGCAGTACGGTGCAATAGTCTGGGAGGCTTGGCATGCTTATCGCAATGACGATTTGGCTGGGATGTCTAATTCTCTACAGAAATCTTTGCATTGTACGCCTTTCTCACCGACAGAGACAGTTGTGAACTGGTTAGAAAATTTTGGTCGCTTTTCCTTAGAAAAAGGCGAGTATCTCGATACTAACTCCCTGAGCAATTCACGGGAATGGAAAGAATTGATGAGGCGTGTCCTTGCTGTCAAAACTAGGGTAGGGCGGATCTAGGTTGAGGTGGCGGGAACATTAGGCTTGAGTGGGAGTCTGGTGTTTAAAATAGCCACCGGGGATATAGGCGCACACACACCTTCCCCCTGGGATCATCCCATGTTTGTAACTCTGCGGTTAAAACTGTTCGAGAATAGCGTGGCATAAATGAAACTCGATTCGCTGTGGGTGAAAAAAGTCCGCTTATCTTTTTTAACGCAAGTTTGTAGACGCGCGATCGCGAACATCACCTGGTATAGTTACAAAAACTGGGATTCTCCCGTCTTGTAGGGTGGGTATGCAAGCCCGTCATAGTTGGAAATTACACCATTTAGTTCAAAGATGCTGACCAAAAACACAGAAAAATATCTTGATTTTGAAACTTGTAAAGAGGTACTTGCTAATGTCCGAGAGCAGAACCGTAAGATAGTTCTCTGTCATGGGGTGTTCGACTTGCTTCACCCGGGTCACATTGCCCACTTGCAAGAAGCAAAAGCTTTGGGAGATGTATTGGTAGTTTCAATTACCGCAGCTCATTATGTTAACCGAGGCCCTGGAAGACCAGTTTTTTCTGATGATTTGCGACTTTATTCTATTGCCTCTTTAGCTTGCGTAGACTACGTGCTATTGGCTCCTGTGGCTACAGCTTTAGATGTGCTCGATCGAGTTCAGCCAAATTTTTACTGCAAAGGTCACGAATATGCTGATCACAGTCAAGATGTTACTAAAAATATTGACCGTGAAGCAGATCGAGTCAAAGCTTACGGCGGAGAAATTCGCTATACAGGCGAGATTGTCTTTAGCTCAACAAAGCTGCTCAATAACTATACCGATGTGTTGCCACCGCATATCAAAAGCTATGCTATCCAATTAAGCCAGCAATACCCTTTTGAGGCAATTCGCAAGGGCATTGATGCGATGCAAAAGCTCAAAGTCTTAGTGTTGGGCGATGTCATTATTGATGAATTTGTTCACTGTACAGTGCAGGGTTTGACTTCTAAAGGAAGAGTTATTTCGACTCGCTTTTTGAAAAAAGAGCAGCATTTAGGAGGTTCTTTGGCTATTGCCCGCCACATCGCCAGTTTTGTAGACTCTGTAACTGTGGCTGGTGTGGTAGGGAATGAGCCAGACATTCACAGCTTAATTTTGAATAACATAAATGGCAGTATTAGGCTAGATTTACAATATGAAAATGGTGCCGCCACCGTTACCAAACGCCGTTACATTGAGCGGCAGGGAATGAGGGATAATTACACCAAGCTGTTTTCTATTAATGAGCTGCAAGAAGAAGGATATGCTCCCAATCAGCGGCAAAATTTATTAGATCGTTTGGCGAAAACGATTCGGGATTATGACATGGTGGTGGTTGCAGATTACGGACATGGATTGCTGGATTCTGAACTCATGGATTTGGTTCAAAATGAAGCTCCTTTTTTAGCTTTGAACTGCCAAACAAATAGTGCAAATTATGGCTATAACTTAATTACTAAGTACCGCCGAGCAGATGTTTTTTGCTTGGACGAACAAGAATTACGTTTAGCTTTTTCTAGCCGTTACGGAGACCACAATTATCTGCTTAAAGGCTTGTTCAAACATCTAGATGCTCAGCAAGGATGGCTCACTCTAGGTTCTGCGGGAGCGTTGGGAATCAATGCTAAAGAAGAAGAAGATGTAAGTCCAGCAATGACGTTGGCAGTAAAGGATACAATAGGGGCGGGCGATGCATTTTTTGCTCTGGCTAGCTTGAGTGCGAAGTTGGAATTACCGCTCGCAGTTGGTTCGCTGCTGGGGAATTTAGCCGGGGCGATTTCAGCGAATACTCTTGGCAATGCTGAACCAGTAGAAAAAGCTCGGTTGTTGAAATTTGCTACTACAGTGTTAAAGGTATAGAGATGCCATCTTTAAGCAAACCGCAAGCAATTTTGTGCGATCGGGACGGCACTCTCATCCAAGATTGTCACTTTCTCAGCAGTCCTAACCAAATAGAATGGATTCCTGGGGTGTTGGCGGCGCTAAAAATCTTGAACAACCTGGGAATTAAAGTGCTGGTGCTGACAAATCAATCTGGTGTCGCTAGGGGTTATTTCAATAGGGAAGCAGTGGAGGCAGTTAATGATAAAATGCGGCGGGATGCTGAAGCGACTTCAGGTGCGATCGCAGATTTTTATTACTGTCCCCATCACCCGAAAGGTGAAGTTATCCAGTATAGTTACGCTTGTGAATGTCGCAAGCCAAAACCTGGGATGTTTCTCCAAGCCATTCGAAAACACAGCCTGACCTCGGCTCAATGTTGGGCGATCGGGGATAGGCTCAGGGACTTAGAGCCTGGTTTCGAGTTAGGCATGAAAGCTTTTCTGGTTAAAACTGGCTATGGAATACAGGAACAGCAAGAGTTATCTAAAAGTGCTTACGCACAGCAAGTGACTGCCATTTCGTCAATGCCTGCTATTCTGTCCCTCATACAAGAGGGCTAATTTTTGATAAACCAGAAATATTACCTGCAATGCCTGTGCGAAAATAATAACTGCCCGAGAAGATGTCAACGCAATTTAAGGAAGTAAGTATGAATCAAATCCAACAAGTTCTGGTCACAGGTGGAGCGGGTTATGTGGGAGCTGTCTTGGTTCCTAAGCTCTTGCAAGCTGGATATCGGGTAAAGGTGATTGACCTCTATATCTATGGTGAGGATGTTCTAGCTGCTGTTAAAGATAATCCGAGTTTGGAACAGATTAAGGGAGATATCCGCGATCGCGCCCTCCTGGAAAAAATAATGCCAGGATGTGATGCTGTCATTCACTTAGCTTGCATCTCCAATGACCCCAGTTTTGAATTAGATCCCGATCTCGGCAAATCAATTAATTACGATGCTTTTATTGACTTAGTAGATGTTGCAAAAGACAGTGGGGTAAAACGGTTTATCTATGCTTCTTCTTCCAGTGTTTACGGTATCAAAGAAACCGAAAATGTTAACGAAGAATTGCCACTGCAACCTTTAACAGACTATTCCAAGTATAAAGCAATGTGCGAGGATGTGTTGCTGGCAAACCGCGAACCGGGGTTTGTTACCTTGATTCTGCGGCCGGCAACCGTCTGCGGTTATTCCCCTCGTTTGCGGCTAGATTTGACAGTGAATATCCTCACTAACCACGCTGTCAATAATGGTAAAATTACCGTGTTTGGGGGCGAACAAAAACGACCAAATATTCACATTGAGGATATGACAGACCTTTATATCAAGTCGCTCCAGTTGCCTGATGAGGCGATCGACGGTAAGATTTTCAACGCGGGTTATGAAAATCATACGGTGATGCAAATTGCTCAAATGGTGCGAAATGTGGTAGGAAAACAGGTAGAAATTGTCAGCACGCCGACCAATGACAACCGCTCTTATCACATTTCATCGGAGAAGATTAAGAGAGAACTGGGGTTTGTGCCGCAGCACACAATTGAAGATGCCGTGCAGGATTTAGTAAAGGCGTTTGATGCTAATTTGATTCCCAATCCGATGACAGATAGCCTTTATTACAATATTAAAGTCATGCAAGAAATTAACCTGAAGTAAGTAAATGGTTGGCAATTAAGCGTATCCAATTTGTCTATAATTTTCAGGTAAAATAACCATGCCTCCAGAATTGCAGAAACAACTATTTTTCTCCATGCTCCGCATCCGCCTGGTAGAGGAGAAAATAGTTGAACTCTATCCTCAACAGGAAATGCGCTGCCCGATACACTTGTCTATCGGTCAAGAAGCGATCGCCGCTGGCGTTTGTGCCACGCTTTACCCGACTGATGCCGTTTTTAGCAATCACCGAGCTCACGGTCACTATTTAGCAGCCGGAGGGAACTTAAAAGCTTTTTTAGCTGAGATGTATGGGAAAGTCACAGGTTGCTGTCAAGGTAAAGGCGGGTCGATGCACTTGATCGATTTGGAGGCCGGATTTATGGGTTCTGCTCCCATTGTCGGCGGCACAATACCTGTGGCGGTAGGCGCTGCTCTGGGAGCCGTCATGCAAGGATTAAAGAAAGTAGTGGTGGTATTCTTCGGAGAAGCAACCACAGAGGAAGGCGTTTTTCACGAAAGTGTTAATTTCGCTGCCTTAAAAAATCTACCCGTCGTTTTTGTGTGCGAAAACAACTTGTACTCCGTGTACACGGGGATGAGCGAACGCCAACCCCTAGGGCGAGAAGTGTATGCTCTAGCCAAGTCTCACAATATTCCCAGCTTTCAAGGGGACGGAAATGATGTTGCAGAAGTTTATCAGATGACCACTGAAGCGGTGCAACGTGCAAGGAGTGGTGGTGGGCCAACTTTTCTGGAGTTCAAAACTTACCGATGGCGGGAACATTGTGGGCCGAACTACGACAATGACTTGGGTTATCGCACGGAAGCTGAATTTCAAGAGTGGAAAGTGCGTTGTCCCATTCAACGCACCCAAGCTCAGTTACTAGAGCAAGGGATTCTGACAGCAGAAGACTTGGAGGAGATGATAAGGGTAATCTCCTCTGAGGTAGAGGAAGCGGTCAGCTTTGCCAAAAGTAGCCCCTTCCCAGATCCGCAAATTCTCTTCCAGCATATCTACGCATGAATCAGACTATGACCCAACGCGAACTAACCTTTGCTCAGGCAATTAAAGAAGCTCTTACTCAGGCGATGGTCGCAGATTCGACCGTCTATGTCATGGGAGAAGGGGTTCCCGATCCTAAAGGCATTTTTGGCACTACCTTGGGACTGCAGGAGAAATTTGGCAAAGAGCGAGTGCTGGATATGCCGTTAGCTGAAAATGGTATGACTGGCGTGGCAATTGGTTCTGCACTGGCGGGGATGCGCCCGGTTTTGGTGCATCAGCGGGTAGACTTTGCGCTACTGGCGATGGATCAAATGGTGAACAACGCCGCTAAGTGGCACTATATGTTTGGTGGCAAAGCATCTGTTCCGCTGGTGATTCGCCTAGTCATCGGTCGGGGTTGGGGTCAAGGGCCGCAACACTCCCAAAGTCTGCAAGCTTGGTTTGCTCATGTGCCGGGGTTAAAAGTGGTGATGCCGACAACGCCTTATGATGCTAAGGGGTTGCTGATTGCCGCGATCGAAGACAATAACCCTGTCATATTTTTTGAACATCGCTGGCTCCACCAAATTTTTGGCCCAGTACCAGAGGAAATGTACCGCGTCCCACTTGGCAAAGCTCGGAAAATCCGAGAAGGTCATGATGTAACGATTGTTTCAACTTCTTACATGACGCTGGAAGCGTTGCGGGCTGCTGAGTTGTTGTCGCGAGACGGGATAGAAGCAGAAATCGTGGATGTGCGATCGCTCAAACCCTTAGATACCGAAACTATTTTGGAATCAGTACGCAAAACCGGGAGACTGATTGCAGCCGATGCAGCTTGGCGAACCTTGGGTTTTGCCAGCGAAATCCTAGCTATTGTGGCAGAAGAAGCTTATCCTTTTCTTAAATGCAGTCCCAAACGGATAGCTCTTCCTGATGTGTACGCACCATCTAGTCCGGCGATCGCCAACGATTACTACCCCCGCGCTGTTGACATTGTAAATGCTGCCCGCACGATGATGGGTTTGGTCGTACAAACAGAAACAGAATTGGGAATTATGCGGGAAACTCCCCTGGATGTTCCAGATAAAAGATTCACAGGACCGTTTTAATACTCACCCAATTAAAACTTATTAAAAATGACAAGGCTCCAGGCTCCAATTATCAATTCTCAATCCCAGGTAGAGCGAATCCCTTACGTTGATTTAGCCCAACAGCACGCGCTAATCAAGTCCGAAATCTTGGCGGCTATTAGCGAAGTGTTAGACAGCGGGCAGTTTATTTTAGGTGAACAAGTATCGGAATTTGAGCGTCAATTTGCAGAAATGTGCGGTGTCCGCTATGCTGTTGGCGTTAACTCAGGTACGGATGCCTTAATTTTTGCCCTTAAAGCTTTGGGAATCCGCAGCGGTGATGAAGTAATTACAGCACCTAATTCCTTTATTGCTTCAGCAACCTGTATTAGAGTTCTAGGAGCTAAACCGGTCTTTGTGGATGTGCGCGATGATTATAATATCGATCCCGATAAAATTGCGGCTGCTATTACTTCTAAAACTAAAGCTATTTTACCAGTTCACCTCACAGGCCGTCCCTGCGATATGGAGCCTATTTTAGAATTGGCAAAAGAGAAAGGATTATATGTGGTGGAAGATGCGGCTCAAGCAGTCTTGGCTGAATATAAAGGTCGGCGAGTCGGTTCATTTGGTACAATAGGCGGGTTTAGTTTGCATCCGCTGAAAACTTTAAATGCTTGCGGCGATGGTGGCGTTCTCACCACAAACGATCCTGAATTGTATGACAAGTTGAAAATTATGCGGAATATTGGTCTTCGCACCCGCGATGACTGTGTGATGTGGTCGCACAATTCTCGCCTAGACACGATGCAAGCTGCAATTTTACTGGTAAAATTACGCTATCTCGAAGCTTGGACCCAACAGCGCCGCCAAAATGCCTGTTATTACCAGGCTAGATTGGCAGGAATTGAGCAGGTGAAATTGCCGTTGGAAAAAGAATATGAAAAGTGCGCTTACCACACTTTTGTTATTCAAGCAGAACGCCGTGAAGAACTGCGGCAATTTCTGGGAGAAAGGGGAATAGGTACATCTGTTCACTATCCAGTTCCTATCCACTTCTCTACTGTCGGAAAAGAGTTAGGATATGGAGAGGATAGTTTTCCCGTGACTGAACGACAGGCTAATCTAATTTTAAGTCTGCCAGTAAATCAGGGGTTAACAGAGGAGCAGTTAGAGCGTGTTTGCGACAGTATTCAAGCGTTTTATGGTAGTAATTGAAGGGTAAATATGTTAACAAAACAGAGAATGCAAGTCAAGTTTTCTTACCTCGATCGGCAATTTGCTAATGTGGATGATTATCTGGCGGACGTGCGGGAATTGGTGTTGAGCGGCGATTTTACGCTGGGATCTCCTGTAACTGAGTTTGAACGTCGGTTTGCTGAATTTTGCCAAATGCCTTACGCGGTTGGGGTGAATTCGGGTACTGATGCTCTGATTTTACCGATGAAAATGTTGGGGATTGGTCCTGGGGATGAGGTGATTACGACGACTAATACTTTCATTGCTACGGTGGGCGCGATCGCGATGACGGGGGCAACTCCTGTATTTGTGGATAATGATGAAGGTTATACGATTGATGTTAACTTAATTGAGGCGGCGATTACTCCCCGAACGAAAGCGATCGTCCCTGTCCATTACACGGGTAATGTGGCAGATATGCCTGCGATTATGAAGATTGCAGAAAAACATAATTTGCTGGTTATTGAAGATGCTTGTCAGTCAATTACAGCGGCTAGAGATGGCAAGTATGTGGGTAGTTGGGGAGAAGCGGCAGCTTTTTCACTCCATCCGTTAAAGAATTTGAATGTTTGGGGTGATAGTGGGATAATTGTGACGCGATCGCAAGAGTTGTACGAAAATTTGCGCTTGTTCCGCAATCACGGTTTAATTAACCGCGACGAAGTGGCAATTTTCGGTCACAATTCTCGCTTGGACTCACTACAAGCAGTAATTGGGAATCGCTTAATAGGGCAAACTGAGTTTATTACTAATACCCGCATTGCTAATGCGAAACGCCTAGATGAAGCCTTTGCAGATTTAGGTGAGTTCATTCATATTCCGCATCGTATAGCCAATGTTAAGCACGTTTATCATCTCTACATTTTACGGGTAGAACATCGAGATGAATTACTGAGTTATTTGCAGGAAAATGGAGTTGAAGCTAAAATTCATTATCCAATTCCAGTTCACTTGCAAAAAGCCGCTGCTCATTTGGGCTATAAAAAAGGTGACTTTCCAGTAGCAGAGAAAGATTCGCAGGTATCGATCACTTTACCAGCTCACCAACATCTCACCTCAGATGAAATTGATTATATGATTGAGTGCGTGCGCTCGTTCTATCTAGAAGGAGGGGTGAAATGAGTAAAACCACTTACGTTGTGATCGGCAGTAATTGCTTTACGGGTTGTCACATTGTAGATGCTTTGTTGGATGACCCGAAGAATAAAGTAATTGGTGTTAGCCGTTCGCCTGAATATAAAGATTTTTTCCTACCTTACAAACAACGGAAAAACCCTGACTTTACTTTCCACCAGCTTAATAGTGTCAGAGAATTCGATCGCCTGATAGAACTACTAGACGCAACCAAGCCGGAAGTAGTAATTAATGTGGCTGCTTTGAGTGAGGTGGGGTTGAGCAATTACAGCCCGGTTGAGTATTTTGACATTAACACGACGGCGGTGGTAAAGTTGTGCAACCAGCTTAGAAGTCGGGATTATCTCAAGTCCTACGTTCACATTTCATCGGCGGAAATTTTTGGCAGTTGTGCGGATAAAGTAACGGAAGAGACGCTGTTCAACCCCAGTACGCCCTATGCTGTTTCTAAAGCAGCCGCGGATATGTACCTCAATAGCATCAGCAAGAACTTTGGGTTTCCAGCGAGTATTATCCGTTCGACAAATGTTTACGGCCGGCATCAACAATTGTTCAAGATTATTCCGAGAACCGCAATTTATCTAAAGATGGATAAAACCATTGAACTGCATGGTGGAGGAACCTCGGTTAAGTCCTTTATTCATGTTCGAGATGTTGTCCAGGGTTTATTGTTGGCTTTGAAGCAAGGGAACCCAGGAACTTATCATTTTACAGTACCGAGCGATCTCACTATTGCTGATATTGTACGTCAGGTTTGTACTGGCATGGGGTATGATTTTGAAAAATGCGTTCAGGTTGTCGGTGAGCGATTGGGACAGGATTCCCAATATCTGCTAGACTGCTCTAGGGCCGAACGGGAACTTAGCTGGCAGCCCCAAGTCTCCTTTGAACAAGGGGTGCAAGAGGTGATAGAGTGGGTTGAAAGTAACTGGTCTGCGATCGAGCAGGAGCCGTTAGTGTATATTCATAAAGAGTAAGATGTCGGCTGCATATCTGAAGGATGAAAAATGACAGTAAGCTATTTTGATAGGGCCAACAAACTGAAGCTAGAAGGAAGATGGGAGGAAGCGATCGCCTCCTATCGTCAAGCGATTGAGGAAAATCCAAGTTTTTATTGGTCTTGCCACAACTTGGGGGATGCTTTGGCTAAGCTGGGCCGTTGGGAAGAAGCTGTCAATGCCTATCAGAGTGCGATCGAACTCAACTCATCTTCACCTTGGGTTCATTACAGTTTAGCGGAAGCTTGGGAAAAAGTGGGTCGATTGGATGAGGCGATCGCTTGCTATCAAAAAGCTTTAGAATTAGAGCCAGAAGAGTTGGAAATTCAGCAGAGTTTGGGGAAAGCCTTGCAACGGCGAACTGAGTTGGATTTGGCGAAGGTAATAGCTATGTATCGGCGTACTATAGAACTAAATCCTGGTTCAGCAGTAGAAGCTTATCAAGAATTGTTAAAGTTACAGCCCGATTCCTGGGAACTGTGGTGGCAATTTGCACAAATTATGGCCCAGCAAAATCAGATAGAAGGGGCGCTCGCAGCTTATCAAAAAGTAATTGATCTCAATCAAAGCTACATCCCTGCATATCAAGCATTAGTGGAATTGCAACCAGAAAAATGGGAAATGTGGTGGGAGTTGGGGCAGTTATTAGAACAAGAGAATCAATCGGAAGGGGCGATCGCAGCTTATCAAAAAGTTATAGCTATTAATGCTCACATCCCTGCATATCAAGCATTAGTGGAATTGCAACCAGAATCTTGGGAGTTGTGGTGGCAGTTGGGGCAACTGTTAGAACAGGAGAATCAGAGAGAAGGGGCGATCGCAGCTTATCAAAAAGTGATGGCTCTCAATCAAAACTACATCCCAGGATATCAAGCCTTAGTGCAATTGCAACCAGAGGCGTGGGAGTTATGGTGGCAGTTGGGCAAGTCATTCGGTTCAAATCAGCTAGAACAAGCAATAACAGTTTACCAGCGAGTCATAGAATTAAAACCAGATTGTGCGGAAATTTATCAAGAGTTATTAGAAATACAACCCGAAAACTGGCAAAACTGGTGGCATTTAGGTAATCTCTTGACCCAAAAAGAGCAGCGGGAAGAAGCAATATCAGCTTATCAGCGGGTAATTCAATTAAATCCTGAGTGGGAACAAGTTTACCGAAGCTTGCTCCATTTGCAGCCAAATGATTGGGAGATGTGGTGGAGTTTAGGTAATCTGTTAGCTAAGCAAAAAGATAGGCATCAGGAAGCTATCGGGGCTTATAAACGGGTAATTGCTATCAATTCTGAGTTCACTCCAGCATACCATAAAATCCTAGAGATTAACCCTGAGAATTGGGATATATGCTGGCATTTAGGTAATCTATTATCCAGAAAAGAGCAGCGGGAAGAAGCAATATCAGCTTATCAGCGGGTAATTCAATTAAATCCTGAGTGGGAGCAAGTTTACCGAAATTTGCTACACTTTAGACCTAATGATTGGGAACTATGGTGGCAATTAGGTAACATTTTATCTCAAAAAAATAAGCTAGAGGAAGCAATACCCGCTTACCAGAGAGCTATTCAAAAGAATGCTGAATGGGCACAATATTACCGAGAAATTCTCAATTTTCAACTAGATAATTGGGAAGTATGGTATCAGTTAGGCAATTTACTTACTCTACAAAAAAAAAGTCCAAGCAATTTCAAAGCTGCAATCATTATTTATCAAAGAGCGATTTCGCTAAACCCTCACTCAGAAGAGGCATACAACAACCTAGGGAATGCTTTGCGAAGCCTTGGCAAGTTAGATGAGGCAATTGTAAATTATCAACGATCGCTCACTGTTAAACCTGATTTTGTGGAAGCCTACATCAATTTGGGAAATGCTTTTTTAGATAAAGGCAACCGTCAAGACGCAATTAAAAACTATAAGCGTGGAATTGCAATTAAGGCAATGCGAAAGCCTACTGCATTGAATCTTGGTGGGGGTTCTGGGTTCTTAGAACCCGGTTGGCATAACTTGGAAGAGGTAGTAAGTGTTTTTAACCCTAACACATTTCGACTCACTCCCGACTGTGTATTTCCCGTAGAGAAACAAAGTATTTCAACTGTTTACACATCTCACAATCTAGAACATCTTGATACCCCTACTGTTCTGCGAGTTATCGCGGAGACTCACAGGGTTTTAAGGCAAGATGGCAGGTTTATTATCAAGATTCCTGACTTTGATCGAGCCTTGCATTGCTGGCGACAAGAAGATGCAAGTTTTTTTACCGATCAGCTATGGAATTACAAATTAATGACTTATACCTGGAAAAATCGTAAGATAACTGACTGTCTAGATTACAGAGCTGCTTACATATTCTGTGGTTTTTGGAATAATGCTTATGGACATTTATTCGCTGGTCCTCATAATGACAATGAAGAGGCATATAACGGACCTCCAACTGTAGAAATTGAATGGCTACGTAATTTGATTCAAGACTCTACACCTTCGATTATCAGCCAACAATTGCGGAATAAAGTTTTAGAAATTGAACAAGAATTTATGTTTAACCATCAAAACGCTTGGAGTCGCCAAGAGCTAGAATCATTGCTTAATAATGCTAATTTTCATGTGAATAGTTTTGATAAAGAAGTAATTGTAAGTCAATTTTCAGATATCCCAGATATAGAATTAATGTATGAAATTAGCACTTATTGTTGGGCAGAAAAAGTCTAAATAGAAGAGATGAGTGAATTGTAAAAAATGCTGTCACTAAAATTTTATTAGCTCAACTATGACAGCATACAAGTTCACAATTCCTTTCTTGTAAATCGATATTTCTACTTCTTAAAAACTCAAACAAATGACTGTCACCTATTTTCAGCGAGGCAACAAACTTAAACAAGAAGGTAAATTAGAGGAAGCGATCGCCTCTTATTACCAAGCCATTGAGGAGAATTCCAGCTTTTACCTGGCTTACCACAACTTGGGTGAGGTCTTGGTTAAATTAGACCGTCTTGATGAAGCGCTTAACTCTTACTATCGGGCAATTCAACTCAGACCTCAATCGGTTTGGTCTCACTACAACATAGGAGAACTTTTGACTCAACTCAGCCGTTGGGATGAAGCGATTGCATCCTATCAAAAAGCTATTGATTTGCACCCGGAAGAAGATGAGATTAAACGTAGTTGCAAACAGGCACTTGAACAGGTAAAATATCTGAGCTTAGCAGATAGATTGATGCAAGACCAAAAAGTAGCAGAAGCAACTGTATTGTATCAGAAAGCTTTCGCTATTAAACCAGGCTGTGCCGAAGCTCACTTCCACCTCGGCAATGCTTTTTGGCAACTAGCAAAATATAGCGAAGCTTTAGATAGCTATCAAACCACCACAATTCTCAAACCAGACTGGGTAGAAGCTCACTTCCACCTCGGCAATGCTTTTTGGCAACTAGCAAAATATAGCGAAGCTCTCGACAGCTATCAAACCACCACAATTCTCAAACCAGACTGGGTAGAAGCTCACTTCCACCTCGGCAATGCTTTTTGGCAAGTCGAAAAATATAGCGAAGCTTTAGACAGCTATCAAACCACCACAGTTTTGAAACCAGACTGGGCCGAAGCTCACTTCCACCTCGGCAATGCTTTTTGGCAACTAGGAAAATATAGCGAAGCTTTAGACAGCTATCAAACAGCTATAGCTCTCAAACCAGAATTGCTGAATAATTTCTTGACTATGGGAGAAACCATTAAGCAACAGGGAAAGTTGGATGAGGCAATACCTTTCTATCAACAGGCTATTATCATCAAACCTGATTCAGCGGAATTACATCTACATTTGGCAAATATGCTATTACAAATAAAAAAAAATGATGAAGCTTGTCAAAATTATGAACGAGCCATTGAACTTCAACCTGATTTAATAGAAGCATACTCTCAGCGAGGGGAAGCTTTGGCGACACAAGGGCAGATAGACAATTTGGTAGATTGGTATCAAAAATCAGTTGAAATTCACCCTAACTCTGTGGAACTTCACTTTAAGCTGGGAAACGCACTTATGCTGCAAGGCAAGCAAAATGAGGCTTTTCGCAGCTATTATCGGTCAAATCAAATAAAATTTGTCGAAGATCGCTCTCAAGGAAACCTTGGAAGAATGTGTTTTATAACTCTGGCAAAATCCGCAAGCACATACATTTTTAACGCTTTACAAAACCTGATAAATAATTGCGACAATGCAGATTTAGCCAGCTATTTAACACTTTTAGAAGGAAATACTACCTACTTACAATTATTGACTGAAGAACCATATAATAACTCAAATTCTAATTTAGTATCAGCGCATTTGTATGCAGAACCATATAATTTGTTTACATTAAGTTTAATTGCCGATAGATTAATTGTTAATGTTAGAGATCCAAGGCAAGTAACTCTTTCTCAAGTTCATCACAATAATCTCTACAGATATAGCAGGAGTCCTGTACATATATTTAATTGCTCACAACTTCCCAACAACTATTTTTGTATGTCGCTGACAGAGCAAATAAGCTGGCAGATAGAGAAGTGGGCTCTACCTGGAGCAATCAAGTGGATAGAAAGTTGGCTTGATGCAGAAGAAAATCAATTATTTTATCCAAAAATATTATTTACGCGGCAGGAAGATTTAGTAGCAAATCCACAGGAACTCTTTAATACTATTTTGGAATTTTATGAAATAGAACGATCGCGATTTACTATGCCACCTCCTCCAAAATTTAAGCCAAGTACGCATTATCGCACAGGGAAGGTAGATGAATGGCGGGAGGTTTTCACACCGGAACAAGCAGAAAAAGCCTCTAGCATGATTCCACAAAGACTACTAAAAAGATTTGGATGGCAAGCTTGAGAAAGGTTTAACGCCTGTTCTGAGTCAAGTTATTTTTCCTTATATTTTAGGAATGAATTAGAACACTATTCTCTGTCATAGTCTATGTTAAATCAGAGATAAGGGGAAATTAATTACTGAATAAAAACAGGTGTGCGAATCTTCAGTAATATAATTAATTTACAGCACTCCCAGGAATGGTAAAAAACTCAAAAATGATGACATTAAACTATTTTCAAAAAGCCAACCAACTGAAACAAGAAGGTAAATTAGAGGATGCTCTTGCTTCCTATAAAAGTGCTATTGAGCAGAACCCTACTTTTTATTTGTCTTATCACAACATGGGGGATGTATTAGCCCAATTGGGTCGCCTAGATGAGGCTCTCAATTATTATAGTCACGCTATAGAACTTAACCCGAAGTCAGCTTGGTCTCACCACAATATGGGGGAAAGTTTGGTAAAACTAGGTCAACTAGAGGAGGCAATCGCCTCCTACCGCATGGCCATTAAGCTGAAGCAAAATTTTCATGGATTTTACAACAGTTTGGGTAAAGCTTTTTATCAGCTTGCGTTGCAGATCAACACAGGAGTTTTACAGTCATATAGCCGATTAGGAGAAATTTTACTTAAAACAGAGCAGATCGACGACTATTCAAATGAGCCTTTCCATGTCAACGATGCAGACTTTATACAAGCAACTAATGACATCAACGATGAGTATTTTTTAGATAAAGTTTACCACACTTATCTAAATCGCGACCCCGACCACGAAGGAAAAAATCACTACCTCCACTGCCTTCATGATGGCATGACCCGTCAAGAAATGGTCGCTGGATTTCGAGAATCACCAGAATTTACTTCTCTGTTAATTTCCTCACTCGTCTCATATTGTCTGCGAGAGGCGATTGCAGCGTATCGCAGCGCAATTGAACTAAACCCAAAAGATCGCAAATCGTACAAAACTTTGGGTGAGGCACTAAATCAGTTAGGGAAAGTACAGGCACAGCAAGGTAAGTTAGATGAAGCAATAGAGAGTTACAAGCAAGCAGCCGTCATTTTTCCCAACCCCGAAACCCATTACAACCAAGGAGTTGCATTTTCACAGCAGGGAAAACTAGCAGAAGCCGTTGATAGTTACCAGAAAGCAATAGTCATTAAACCCGACTGGGCAGAGGCACATTTAAAATTAGGAGATGCACTGGTAAATCTGAGTAAGCCTGCAGAAGCCGTTGATATTTACCAGAAAGTAATAGTCATTAAACCAGACTGGGCAATAGCTCACCTTCAGCTCGGAAACGCCTTTTTAGCTCAAAGAAAACCAACTGAAGCAATAGCAAGTCACAGGCAAGCGATCGCTATCGAACCTGAATGGGCTTTAGCTTATTATCACTTAGGCAACGCTCTATTTCACAATGAAAAACAGGATGAAGCGATAGAAACTTACCGACGTGCGATCGCTCTTCAACCTGACTGGGTAGACCTCCATTTCCATCTAGGTAACATTTTGATAACACTACTAAAACCAAGGGAAGCTATAGAAAGCTACCAACAGGCGATTTCCCTCCGACCATACTGGGTTGAAGCGCACTTTTACCAGGGAAATGCCTTTACGCACCTAGACGATTTTGAGAAAGCAAAAGCTTGCTGGCAGAGAGCTTTGGATATCAAATCTGACTGTGAATGGGCAGAAATAGCTGATTCAATAGTATTCCACCTTTGGCCAAAGGGCAGATATTCTGATTCGATTTACTTCTGCGATCGAGCCACTAAGTTGCAGCGATACTGGGCTAATTTTTATCAGTTAGAGGAACTGGGAATCCGATTTTTAACTAATCTTTGGCCTAGAAGGATCGGTCATTTTGCTTTGATAGATTGCTATGTGAAAGCGATTGTTCTAGGCGTGCTGACACCGCGCAAACCTATTTTGCTCGCACCTCCAGAGACGATGGCGAATCCCCATGCCTTCAATTACTGGCATTCGCACATTACCATAATTTCCGATCCGGTCGCAATAAATTCTGTTTCCCCCCTAGTGCGTTACTTAAAAGAACCCTTGATGTCCCAGACTTTATCTAGTGGAAAAACAGTGTGGGTACACGAGTTTATGGAAACAGTTCAAAAAAGATGGGAGGCAGAGTCTCGTTCACCACTCCTCACGCTGTCTGACCATGATTGCGAACAAGGTTGGGCTTGTTTGCAATCCCTCGGTATACCCAGGGATGCTTGGTTTGTTTGTCTTCATGTGCGAGAACCGGGGTATCTGAGCGAAGCTAAACATGGTCTTGCTTCCCATCGCAATGCTGACATCAATACATACGGGTTGGCAGTCCAGACAATTGTAGAGCGGGGCGGGTGGGTCATCCGTATGGGCAATTATTCCATGACACCAATGCCTCCCATGGAGCGAGTAATTGACTATGCAAATAGTCTTATTTGCAGTGATTGGATGGATTTATTTCTGTGTGCTCAGTGCCGTTTTTTCCTGGGTACAACGTCTGGTTT
Source organism: Microcoleus sp. N3A4 (assembly GCF_036701805.1). Lineage (NCBI taxonomy): Bacteria > Bacillati > Cyanobacteriota > Cyanophyceae > Oscillatoriales > Microcoleaceae > Microcoleus > Microcoleus sp. N3A4. The sequence goes on along the minus strand of NZ_JAUBRJ010000003.1, from coordinate 82,428 downwards.
ATTTCATCTATCTTATGTTTTTGGTATTCCCTGTGCCTTAGCCAATTTTGTACCTATGGAAACTAGACCGCTTTCGAGCAAGGATATTTTCATACCTAAACTACTATGGTCTTTAAGGGAGGATCGTTTTCTGACCTTCGCGGAAGCATTGGCTCATCCTGTTGGTCACTGTGAGCGGTCAGACATTTTTGCGTCATGGGGTATCAACATCATAGACAATACACCAGAAGAGATCAAAGACCTAGTAGTGGAAATGCTGGATCGGTTAGATGGCAAGCTACAATACACGAAGGATGATAAATACTTGCAAGAGCAGTTCATCGCATTGTCAAATCAGGCAAAGGGGTTTGAAGGCTCTTTCAGCAGGATAGGAAAGGCTTTCTTACGTAAATATTCTTGGCTTATGCCAGCAGCTACCAGCAAGATAAGTATCATCAATTAAGGGCGAGGAATCGGCATCAACCAACTTAAAAGCTAGATGGTGAATAAAAGGGCTGGAATCAAGATACTTAAGGAGATATAAATGAGACAGGATCATGCTAAGGCAGTATATTCTTTAGCTAACTTTTTTTACCGCGAAGGTAATTTCGAGGAAGCTGATGCTATATACTCTCAGTTAATTAAACTCAACCCTGAGTGGTCAGAAGCAGACAATTCACTCACAAAAAAACTCGCAAATAAAGGCAATTCAGGAGAGATTCTATCTTCTAATCCTACAGCAGAAACACTCAAACCTGTTTTGGTAAAAGAGTCCTTAGAGTTGGAAAGCAACTCACAAATGTCAGCGAGATTAATCGACGCAGAAGTTTACTTGAATTTAGGTAGCGAATTGGCAAAAAAAGGTAAACTTGAGGATGCTATTCGCAGCTATCAACAGGCCATAGAAGTCCAACCTCAATTAACAGAAACACACTATCATGATTTTTGGGATGTTTATGCGGAGTACGTCAGAACAGTTTCAATTGCCAGAGGTTATACCAGAGAAGTCGATCCCGATTTTGCTAGGCTTGGGTTTAAGCAAGGGTTACTACCTAAGACTGAAGTAGACAATTTATTAAAATCACTGAAGAAAGCAGATGCCAAAGAATTTAATCTTGATGATTGTCAGTCTGGATATTTACCTAGTAAGTTACCTCCTCAAGTTGTAGAAGCAATTAGATGCCACACATTTCTGGCTCTCGATTCGGAACAACTTAATAGCTTAACGCCATTGCTCCAGGGACTTGTTAAGCCGATAACAGATTGCTTGGGAACCCCTTGGCGCATTGTTAACACTATTGTTCAGAAAACACCTCCAGGGGTGATTGAAGGCGGAGCAAATGCTTGGCATAATGATGGTTTTCCATTGAGTTCTCTCAAGATTTTGATTTATCTTACGGGAGTTGGTTTAGAAATAGGAACTACAGAACTCAGGCTACAAAATGGTTCAAATACATTAATAGAAGGTCTGCCAGGAACGTGGATACTTTTCAAAAATTCTGAGCTAGTACATCGAGGAATAGCTCCAAAAATAGGGGAGAGAATTATGCTACAATTGACAATTGCTCCTTCATTAAATCAAGATATAAGACCTATCTGTGCGGGTTTAAATGCTAGGCATCCCCTAGTGCCTTGGTACTAGGTTTAAGAAGAAAGTAATAACGGTTAAGACAGGGGAAGTGACAGATTGAGTTAGAAAAATTTTGTAAATTGAACCCAGGAAAAAGTAAAAAATAATCTCCTAAAAATAGGACTTTACGTCAATGGCAGAAATCAACCTCTTAGACCTTTACCCCCGCAGTAAACGCCCGATCGACGATCGCGCCAAACTAATTACCGAAGAACACCGGGCGATCGCCCGCCAATTTGGCCCCGAGTTTTTTGACGGCGATCGCCTCTACGGATACGGCGGCTACAACTACCACCCTCGCTTCTGGCAAGATACCGTTAAGCGCTTCGGCGACTACTACAACTTGCCAGATAATGCCAGCATCCTCGATGTCGGCTGTGGCAAAGGCTTCATGCTGTACGACTTCAAACAGCTTATGCCCAACATCAGCGTCACGGGCATCGATATTTCGGAATACGCGATCGCTAACGCCAAAAAAGAAGTCAAACCCTATCTCCAAGTTGGCAACGCCAAAGAACTCCCCTACCCCGATTGCTCCTTTGACTTAGTTATCTCCATCAACACCGTTCATAACTTACTCCTCGAAGACTGTAAGCAGGCCTTGAGAGAAATTCAGCGAGTCACCCGCCAACACGCCTTTATTATTGTGGATGCGTGGCACAATGATGAAGAAAAACAAAGAATGCTCAACTGGAACTTAACTGCATTAACCTATATGCACGTCAATGATTGGGTTAAACTATTTGACAAAGTGGGCTACAAAGGCGATTATTATTGGTTCATCGCTGAGTAGATTTTGTATGATTCGTTAACAATTCTTTATAAAGAGTAGCTAGAGGTAGATGAAACTATGAACTTTATGCAAAAATCGGAAACAGACTTAAGTGCTGCTTTTATTCAAAATGGCTATATAATCAAACCCTCCGAAAATCGCTCGGCCCTAGATAAAATCAGAAACAAAACAGTAGATTTAGCCACTAATTTTTTAGGAGTCCCCACTCCGACAGAGGCGGGAGAATTTTTAGATAAAATTGCCTCTCTAGTACCAGTGGAAAAACTCAACTCTTTTCGTCTTCATATCATCTCAGGTTTAATGGCAGAACCTTGGTTTCGAGAAGCCTATTTCTCCTGTGCTCGTTGCCTAGTAGAAACCATCGTCGGCAATGAACTGGTAATGCAGCGCAATATCGGTTTAAGCATTCAACTCCCCGGTGATGACAGTTCTTTATTACCCCTACATTCTGATTGTTGGGGTTCCGAATGTTCCCCCTTTGAAGTAGTATTGTGGATTCCATTAGTAGATTGCTATCGAACAAAAACTATGTTTATTTTACCGCCCGATCCTGATGCTAGATGGCGGAAAAAAGTACATGAATTTGCAGAGACAGGAACAGAAAGCCTTTATCAAGCAATCGAGCCAGAAATTGAATGGTTGGAAGTTCCCTATGGTAACGTCGTTTTATTTACTCCCACTATTATGCACGGCAATCGACTCAACCAAGAATCTACAACCAGATGGTCTATGAATATTCGATTTAAAGGTTTATTTACCCCTTACTCAGATAAACGCCTGGGGGAATATTTCGCACCCATCGCCGTGCGTCCCGCCTCAAAAATTGGAATGAAATTCACAATGCCAGGGGGGTTCAATGAGTAAAAAATCAGGTTATCGCGGTTACATTATCAGCCGTCCAGTGCGAGGTGTAAGTTACCCCCACCGCGTGCAAAACTTGGTAGTTCGCGACTACGCCACGCGACATAATTTAGCCTATAAACTCAGTGCCACTGAATACGCAATGCCTGGATGTTATATGATGTTGTATGATGTTTTGGCAGAATTGCCACAACTAGAGGGCATAATCCTATTTAGTCTGTTTGTGTTACCCCAGAGAACCGAGTCGCGATTGGAAATCTATGACCGGATTTTAGGGGCTGGAGGCGAATTACACGCAGGGTTGGAAGAAATGGTACTTCAAGATAGAAACGAAATAGAAAACTTTGAGGAAATGATACAAGCAGTCTTAACTTTATCTAATACACCTATGGGGGGGTATTATCAAAAGTCAGAAGACCCAAAATTCAACAACTTTTTTCTAAACGCTATTAAGGAAGACTGAGTAAACAGATAGCTTATTCAAAAAACCAACTTAAAAATTATAAACAAATGGAATTAGGAATTGAAGGAAAATCAGCTTTAGTAGTTGGAGGTAGTCAAGGTCTGGGCCGAGAAATTGCCCTAACTTTAGCCAAGGAAGGAGCACAAGTGGGAGTTGTTGCCCGCACAGAAGCTGATATTATCTCCTTAGTTGCGGAAATGGGGGGTGAAGCTAAAGGTCATTGGGGCATTGCTAAAGACTTAGTACCCGATAGCGCACCAACCCAACTTATCGAAGAAATCCAGTCTGGTAACAAACAGATTGACATTATCATCCACAACTTAGGGGGAACTTTAGCAATTAGAGACCCCTTCTGCACAGTAACCGAGTGGCGTTCAGTTTGGAGGCTCAACTTTGAAATTGCCGCAGAGTTAAACCGCTATCTGATTCCACCCATGCAGCAACGCCGATGGGGGCGAGTAGTGCATATTTCCTCAATTGCTGCTAATCTGAGTCGAGGAGCAGTTGCCTATTGTGCCGTCAAAGCCGCTCTAAACGCTTACACCCGGAACTTAGGGTGTACAGTAGCGTCAGACGGAGTGGTGATCGCATCCGTGATGCCCGGAGCAATTCGTCATGAAGGTAGCCATTGGGATAAAATGTCCCAGGAGAAACCAGAGATGGTGGCCACCTATCTCGATCGGCGCATGGCAATTAAACGATTCGCTCAATTGGATGAAATCAGTGATTGGGTAGTTCTGCTATGTTCCGAAAAAGCTTCTTTTTGTACTGGTTCGGTAATGCCTATTGATGGAGGTTCTTGGTGATTGAGCTAACTAGCAGCAAGATAAATATAGAAAAACTAGAACGCCATTTCTACCAATATGGCTGGATAGTAGTGCAACTCCCAAATCCAGAGCCAGTCTATGCCACTCGTGCGTCACTACTTGCAGAATTGCGGAGGCTAACGGGAAGCGATCGCATCACATTAGAAGATTATCACGAAGTTATTGGTGATGACAAAACTCATACAGAATTGCAGTTCCAGCTAACTCAATTTTTTTGGTCTCAAAAGTTGGCGTCTAAAGTCATCACCGCTCAACTTGATTTGTTTAAAGCAGTTTTGGGAAAAGATTTAAACATTCAGAGTAAGCCTCACTTGCGAATTACTCGACCTGGCAAGCCCCAAGATAATATAGGCTACCATCGTGACACTTATTACGGCTGTTCCCCCTTTGAATTATCTGTTTTAGTGCCTTATACTGATGTTCCACCGGAGAGCGCTTTATCTGTTTTATCAGGCTCTCACATTCGTCCCGAGTCGGATTTTTCACTCACGCAGATAGAAAATCCAGAAGTAAGCAAAGGTTCTGTCAAACATCAGTTAGGATTTCTCTATGCTCCTAAACTAATAGATCCATCCTGCACCGCAGATATGCAGCCAGTGCCGCTGGCTGTGGGTGAGGCGCTAATTTTCAGTCTGGCTACAGTGCATGGTAGCGTAGAGAATCGGGGTTTAGTTTGTCGCTGGAGTTCCGATATTCGGGTAGTAAATGCCCTAGCACCCCTTAACCCCTCTTTAAAAGCAGGCTACTATGAAAAACTGAGTCGTTCAGTTGTTTCTGAGACCGCTGAGGCTTACAATAACGCTCAATTGGCATCTTTAAAAGGAATTGAATGATTGGAACAGTGACTATATGATCGACAAAGCTCAACATCAACAACATCAATCTTCTCACTCTAAAATTCTGTCTCAGCAAGGGTATCTAGTTTGTCACAAGGTTATAGACCAGGCCGTTATCCGCCAAATGCAGAATTACCTAGCGGCAAGGCTTGACAACCTGCACGATCGCTTCCAAGAATGGTCTGGGGGAAAAGATGTAACATCGGTGGAAAGCTATCGGTATCACAGCGATCGTATTGCCGAGTATGAAGCAATTGGACTCCCAAAAGATTTACGCCATTTTTTGAGGGGGGAGTTTGACTTAGAAACTCGATTGTCCGCCGAAATTCGCCACTTTCTAGCTACTCTAAGTCTGCGAGAATTAGTAGCAGATGTTTTCGGCGAACCCAGGTATTTTCTGCACTATCCTCCTATGCTCCGATTTAAAGTGCCTCGTGCAGACCAAACTATAGTACCGCCCCATCAAGATAGTGCTTACAGTACGCACATAGAAAGATTTATTACTGCTTGGGTTCCTTTAACGCCAATCACAGAGGAAGTAGGGGGGGTGACATTTTATGAAGGAACTCAAGAGTTGGGCAACTTAACGCATGGTTCCAGCGGTGCTTGGGAAAGTAGAGCTTTTTTTGACGAGTCAACCTACGCTGCGTACTCACCCCAAATGGAACTAGGGGATGTCCTATTTTTTACACCCACTATTGTTCACGCATCAGCTCTAAATACCTCAAACAATATTATTAGATTTAGTATTGACATGAGGGCGTTTAGCACTAATACTGTAAGTTCAAAATCTTTTTACGATCCCTGGTCAGGGGAAGTCCATAAAACTAACTAAATGAGGTGGCTGAAAGTGAGTGAAGCAGAAAAATTTGACGGCACAAAAAAATACACCAAAGATCAAGAGATTGAAAGTCGTTTAGAAGAGCTGTTTTCTAAGCACAAAATTTCCCCTATAGAAATTATCAATGGCTTTCCTATTTATGCAAGGCGTACTGTTCTTAAAAAGTTTCTAGCTCACTACGAACTGTTTCGTCGTACTATTGATTTACCGGGCGACATTGTAGAGCTAGGGGTTTTTAGAGGTCAGAGTTTGATGACTTTTGCCAATCTTCTGGAAGCGCGTAACATAGGCGATCGCACTAAGAAAGTTTGGGGTTTTGACAATTTTAAAGGATTCACAGGTTTACGCCCTGAAGACGGACCTAACTACGAACAGTCTCACAAGGTAGAAGGCGGTTTTAGTCCAGAGAAATTCTATGAAGAATTACTGGATGTAATTGACATATTTGATGCTGACCGCTTTGTGGGCTGGAAAAAACGCATTGAACTGGTAGTGGGAGATGTAACCGCAACCATTCCAGAATTTGTTGCAAAAAACCCTGGTTTGCGAATTTCATTATTGCACTTCGACATTGATATGTACGAACCGACAAAAGTAGGTTTAGATTATTTATATCCATTAGTTGTGCCAGGGGGAGTTGTAATATTTGATGAATATGGCATTTTAGAATGGTCGGGGGAAAGTAAAGCAGTAGAAGAATATTTCAAGGGACAGCAGGTTGAACTCAAGAAATTTGAATGGAATAATGTTCCCGGCGCTTACTTGATCAAACAATAGACAACTGAATTAGAGAGCTAAGTTTATGAAGTGCAATCTTTGCCGGTCCGATCGGGTAACAGAATTGGGAGATATTGGTCTTAAGCCAGCTTCGGTAACATCGGAACCAGACTTGTGTTCTCTACCAGCCAAAATCTATTACTGTCAAAACTGCCACCACCTGCAAAAAGCTCATACCGAGAGAGAACTTTCATTTATTAACTCTCTTTATCAAAATTATGAAACCTACAAAGTTTCAAGCGGAAAAGAACAACTTGTTTTTCCCAAAGATAGCCCACCGCGCGCCCGAAGTTATCATGCGATAGAGCAATGTATTTCGTTGTTACCAAAATCGGGAAACCTACTCGATATAGGTACGGGGAATGGCCCTATTTTGAAGTCAGCTAGTCAACTTTTGGAGAAATGGCAATTATTTGCATTTGACTTGGGGGAAAAATCGAAACTAGAAATTTTAGCAATTCCTGGGGTGGTTGAATTTTATACGGAAAGCCTGGATAATGTTCCCAAACAAAATTTTAACCTAATCGTTTTGTGGCATTGTTTGGAGCATATCCCAGAACCAGCTAAATTTCTCACCCTGTTAAGAAATTACCTGACTGAAGAGGGCTTTTTACTCATACAAGTTCCAGATATTCATCGGACTCCCTTTGACTTTGCTGTGATCGATCATTGGTCGCATTTTACAAATTCGGCCTTAGTCAAGCTTTGTCAGGAAACGGGCTATCAGATAGAACTTGATGGCTATGATTGGGTACACAATTGCTTGACTCTACTACTGAAGCGCGATGGCGCCCTCCCCAAACAATCCTTGCCAGATTCAAGTTTTACACCCGATGGCTACTTTTACTGGCTCAAACAAACAGTAGAAGAGTTTGAAAGAGCAACCCAGAATCGGAAGTATGCTATTTTTGGCACTGGAATATCAGGAATTTGGGTATCAAGTCAACTGTCAAATCCGCCAAGTTGTTTCATTGATGAAGACAGCCAAAGGGTGGGCAACAAGATTGGCAATATTCCCATTGTCAAGCCTCAAGATATCCCACCTGGCATGGACATTGTAATGCCTTTTACTCATGCTACGGGTAAGAATATCAGCCAAAAAATGCAACAGGAATATTCTACCTCTCAATCTAGCAATTTTATTTTGAGTCAACCTTACTTGAAAGGAGATAGCCATTGACTACTGGAAAACACTGCTTAGTAACAGGTGCCGCCGGCTTCATTGGCAGCCACCTGTGCGATCGCCTCTTAGCCCTCGGCCACACCGTCACAGGTCTAGATAGCCTGATTGTAGGCCGCCTCGCCAACCTAGAACAAGCCAAAACCCATAACAAATTTACCTTCATCGAGCAAGACGCAGCCAGCATCACCCCCTCCACCCTAGAAGGAATTGACTGGGTATTTCACCTAGCAGGGCTCGCCGACTTAGTACCGTCGATCGAAAACCCCAGTCAATACTACCACTCGAACGTTCAAGGCACTTTTAGCCTGCTAGACGCTTGCCGCCACGCTCAAATCCAACGCTTCGTCTACACGGCATCTTCCACCTGCTACGGCATCCCAGACCGATATCCCACACCCGAAACCTATCCCTGCTCTCCCGAACACCCCTACGGCTTGACTAAGTATTTAGGCGAGCAAATGGTGATGCACTGGGCCAAAGTTTACAAACTCCCCGCCCTCTCCCTGCGCTTATTTAACGTCTACGGGCCCCGATCGCGCACTACAGGAGCCTACGGCGCCGTCTTCGGCGTCTTCTTAGCTCAAAAATTAGCAGGAAAACCCTTCACCCTCGTCGGAGACGGCACCCAAACCAGAGACTTCACCTTCGTCAACGATGTCGTAGAAGCCTTTGTCACCGCCGCAGCATCGGATGTAACGGGCGAAATTATCAACATTGGCTCCGGCAATCCTCAAAGTGTCCTCACCCTGGTGGAACTATTGGGCGGCCCCATCGTCCACATCCCCAAACGTCCCGGAGAGCCAGACTGCACTTGGGGAGACATCACCAAAGCTAAAACTCTCTTGGGATGGGAACCAAAAGTTCCTTTCCCAGAAGGAGTGGCCCAGATGTTGGCAAACATCAACCTGTGGCAAGAAGCACCAGTCTGGACGCCTGATTCTATTCAGGAAGCCACAAAAGCATGGTTTGACTATTTGGGAAAAACCTAAACTTATGGTTCAAAACACCGCCGATCGAGTTAATCTTTTAGTTGCAAAAGCATTCCTTTACCAAGGATCTCGCCTGTTACTGCAACTGCGAGACAACATACCTGAGATTATAGCCCCCAATCACTGGGGACTGTTCGGCGGTACTGTTGATGAAGGGGAAACCCCAGCCCAAGCTATGAAGCGAGAAATCGAAGAAGAACTTTGCTGGGTACCGCCCGAACCCAAATACCTGCTGACATGGGAAGCACCCGATCGACCTTGCACCACTTATATTTTTGGTATTCCCTTGACAGTACCGACTAGCCAATTAACCTTAACGGAGGGGCAAGCCTTCCAACTATTTACCTTTGAGGAATTGACTCAAGTGCTGTTAGTGCCTAAAATTCCTCGGATGCTGCCACAAGTAGTAGAGGCGATCGCCTCTGATGAACTGTCCGCAGCTTGGCAGGAGTTCAGCACTAAAAATTTAACATGGGGCATTTCTCATTCAATAAAACCAAAACTGAAAAATTAAATGCAAACTTTTCCCTCAGAGCTTCCCTTTGCCACCGATTACTTCCGCCAACTTGCAAATTTAAGCGAAAACTTTGAAGCGACTGACAAAAAATCTCAGCCTCTTTCCTTTGCCGAAGCAATTATTCGAGCAGCAGCTTTAGTATCTCAACAAAGCCAACAGCAAAAAAAAGTAATTTTTATTGGCAACGGCGGCAGTGCGGCGGTAGCAAGTCACCAGGCAATAGATTACTGGCGAAATGGAGGATTTCCGGCAATGGCTTTCAATGACGCTGCTCTCCTCACTTGCATCAGCAACGATTTCGGCTACGAACAAGTTTTCAGCAAACCCATTGCCACCTTTGCCCAAGCGGGAGATATCGTATTTGTCATCAGCAGTTCTGGAAAGTCGGCTAATATCCTAGCTGGGGCAAATCAAGCGGCTAAAATGGGATGTCACGTCATCACCCTTTCAGCCTTTAAGCCGGATAATCCCCTCCGTCAATTAGGAGATATCAACTTTTACGTCCCGACAATGGCCTATGGATTTGCTGAAATTACCCATTTGTGCATTTGTCATTGTATTCTAGATGGGTTGATGAAAGGTTCGCTACCAGAAACAGAAGTTGATAGTTCGGTAATTAATGACAGCAAGTTATTTTCAGACAGCCAACAAACTTAAACAAGAAGGCTTCTTAGAGGAAGCGATCGCCTCTTATCACCAAGCAATTGAGCTAAACCCCAACTTTTATTTGTCTCACCACAACTTAGGGGAAACATTGGCAAAACTTGGTCGGTGGGAGCAAGCAGTTACTTCCTACGATCGCGCTATTCAACTAAACCCTAATTCGGTTTGGTCTTATTACAATTTAGGGGAAGCCTTGGCAAAACTCTGTCGGTGGGAAGATGCGATCGGCTCCTACCGCCGCGCCATTGAGCTTTCCCCAGATTTTTATAAATTTTACAGCAGCTTAGGGGCAGCCCTATGCAAACAGGGCCGTAGGGAAGAAGCAGCAGCCTTGTACTGTCAAGCTGCGGAATCTTTGGTCAAACAGCAGCGGTGGGATGAAGCCGACAATTGTTACAGTCAGGCTATTGGGCTCCATCCATCAGTTAAAGATGACTACCGCAATTTAGCAGAAATCCTGACAAAACAGCGGCAGCTTGAAGTTGCGATCGCTAAAACAGGTAAATCCATTGAAAACGCTCCCGATAGTGCAGAAAGCTACTTTGAATTAGGCAAGCTATTAGCACAGCAAAATCGACGAATAGAAGCAATTGAAAGTTATAAAAAAGCGATCGCCCTCAACTTTGACTTAGAAGAAGCACATATCAACCTTGTCAACTTATTGATAGAGCAAGCCGAAATAGATGAGGCTAAGCAAAAGCCAAACAAACTCTCTTTAGAGCAAGAGGCACTTTTTAACCTCGGAAACTTACTGATACAGCAAGGTAAATTAGAAGAAGCAATTGAGATTTACACAAGAGCGATAGCCGAATCGCCCGACTGGGCTGATTGTTATATTAAACTAGCAGAAGCTCATGCCAAAATAAGCTGGAATTTGTGGGATTTGGGCAAATTAAATGAATCAATCAGTTCTATGGAACAAGCAATTGATATATATAATTCTCAGATGAGAACCCATACCCTAAGTAATTTAGGTATCCGGTTTATAACGCCGGAGTATTTTACCAACTGGCCTTGGTTACAAGCAATAGGTCAACTAGGTTGCACTATAGACATTTATATCAAAATGGGTATTCTTGGCTGGCGCCCCCAACACCACACAATTATTTTAGCACCTTCCGAACAAGTCATCAACCCCTGTTTACTCAACTACTGGCGTCGCTATCTATACATAATAACCGACAATTCCCTCATCGTTCGCCTGCTTCCAATGGCCAAAAAACTGCGGTGTTTAGAATACACTCTATTTTACATCAAATTGTCCGACAGACAGAGGGTAGATACGTCTTATGCCGTGCCTTTAGTTCAGAAGCAGTGGGAAGCCGAGAAACAACCGCCTCTGCTGACTTTATCACCATTGGATTACGAGCGTGGCTGGTGCAGCCTACAAGACCTTGGCATACCTAAAAATGCCTGGTTTATCTGTCTTCACGTTCGAGAAAATGGCTTCCACTCAGAGGCAGTAAGTAACTATCGCAATGCTGATATCAACACATACCTCTTAGCAATTGAGTCAATTGTAGCGCGGGGTGGCTGGGTCATCCGCATGGGCGACCCTACGATGAAACCAATGACACCTATGAGGCAGGTTATCGACTATGCTCGCACTGAGGCGAAAAGTGATTGGATGGATATCTTTTTGTGTGCTTCCTGTCGCTTTTTACTTGGCACTAATTCAGGCTTAAGTTATCTTCCCTCTATATTTGGTGTACCTTGCGTGCTAACGAATATATGGCCAATTTCAGCGAGTCCTTACCAAAGTCAGGATATATTCATCCCCAAGCTTGCTTGGTCTGAAGTAGAAAATCGCTATCTCACCTTTGAAGAAGCACTTGCGCCTCGCTTCTTTTTCAACCTCAACAGCAAACTCCTTTACTCGTGGGGCATTAAAGTGGTGGATAATACGCCAGAGGAGATTAATGACTTGGTACTGGAAATGCTCGATCGACTCGAAGGTAGAGTGCAGTATACAGAAAGGGAGGAAGCTCTACAGCAGCAGTTTAACTCTCTGTCAACACCTTATGGCCCGAGTGCTTTCAACAGCCGGATCGGACGCTCTTTCCTGCAAAAGTATGGCAATTTAGGACTGACGCAAACAGGCAGTTGATGCTCGGGCGATCGGGGGCGGTCGATCGAGATAGGTTAGATATACTGCGATCGAGCAAGCAGCCACTTTTAACCCCGCCGTTCCTAGACCATAACCGCTGTATATTTGACTATTTGGACGCAAATGATTGTATGGTAGAGCGAGAGCCACTAGAGCGGTTAGCGGCCCTGAGCCAATTGATGGCGTAACGCCACGAAGGTTTCTTTTTTGCGATGGATACTTACCGCGAGTACAAATATTTGAACGAACTTTGGGATAATGGAGAGGCTCCTTGGAGGGTATGGGAATGAGTGAGTTTTGGCGCGATCGATCTGTGTTGGTAACTGGCTGCACTGGCCTTTTGGGTAACTGGTTAGTGGCTGAGTTGCTGGAAAGAGGAGCCTTGGTAACGGGATTAGTCCGTGACTTGGTACCCCAATCCCGACTTTATGCTGGAGAGTGGTATCGGCAGATTAATATCGTTCGCGGTTGTGTAGAAGATTTGTCAACGGTAGAACGAGCGATTAATGAGTATGAAGTAGATACGGTGTTTCATTTAGCAGCTCAGACAATTGTGGGAGTTGCAAATAGAGAGCCGTTGGCAACTTTTGAAACGAATATTAAAGGCACTTGGAATATTCTCGAAGCTTGTCGCCGCGTTGGAGGTGTGAGTCGAATTGTGATAGCATCCAGCGATAAAGCCTATGGAGACCAGCTAGTGTTGCCTTACAGCGAAACAACTCCGCTGCAAGGAGAACACCCTTACGATGTTTCTAAAAGCTGTGCTGATTTAATCAGTCGCGCTTACTACGTCAGTTATGGTTTGCCCGTGTGCATTACTCGCTGTGGCAACTTTTACGGCGGCGGAGACTTGAATTTTAATCGGATTGTTCCGTCTACAATTCGATCGGCATTACGAGACAAGCCGGTAGTCATCCGCAGTGATGGTACTTTTATTCGGGACTATTTCTATGCGAAAGATGGGGTTTTAGCTTATCTCCATTTGGCTGAACAAATGGACAGGAAAGAAGTTTTGGGAGAGGCGTTTAATTTCAGCAACGAGTTGCAAATTTCAGTCCGGGGAATGGTAGATAAGGTTTTGAAATTGATGGACAAAACTCATTTAGAGCCTGTCGTATTGAATCGGGCTAAGAATGAAATCAAACATCAGTATCTCTCTGCAGATAAGGCGCGAAAAATTCTCGGTTGGGAGTCTAAGTATCCTCTAGAAGAAGGGTTGAAAGAAACAATTGAATGGTATAAAAACTTTTTGATGGAGGAAAATACCTGTGTCATCAGCGTGTGATTGACCGTACTCAAAACTCAAAACTTTTAAAGGGGGCTAATTCTGTGCCATCTAAATGTCGTTTTTGCAGTCACCCATTGGAGCATACTTTTGTAAATCTGGGGATGTCGCCGCTCGCGAATGCTTTTCTATCTCAAGATCATCTCAATTGTGCAGAGAAATTCTATCCGCTTCATACTTATGTTTGTGCTAATTGTTTTTTAGTGCAGTTAGAAGAGTTTGAATCCCCGGATAGCATCTTCAGCGATTATGCTTATTTTTCTTCCTATTCTGACTCTTGGCTGCGCCACGCCAAGAATTACACTGATTTGATGGTGGAGCGCTTTGGATTTGACGAAACCAGTCAGGTAATTGAACTCGCTAGCAATGATGGCTACTTACTCCAGTATTTTCAGCAGCAAGGAATTCCCGTATTGGGGATTGAACCTGCTGCAAATGTAGCTAAGGTGGCTGAGGAAAAAGGGATTCCCACTTTAGTCAAGTTTTTTGGCGTGCAAACGGCTAAAGAGTTGGTTACCCAAGGAAAGCAGGCTGATTTGTTGCTGGGAAATAATGTGTTGGCTCATGTGCCTGACTTAAACGATTTTGTGGCGGGGATGAAAATTATTCTGAAACCCAATGGCATATTGACAATGGAGTTTCCTCATGTATTGCAATTAATTCAAGACAATCTGTTTGACACGATTTACCACGAGCATTTCTCTTATTTTTCTCTGTTGACGGTTGAGAAAGTTTTTGCAAGTCACGGTTTAACTTTGTTTGATGTGGAGGAATTACCGACGCACGGCGGTTCTCTGCGGATTTACGGGAGGCATGAGGATTTTGAGAGTATAGCAGTTGGCGATCGCATTTCCCAACTGAAAGCTAAGGAAGTGCAAGCAGGGCTAAATCAGATTGAAATTTATGTAGGATTTGGCGAACAGGTTAAGTATACTAAACGTCAACTGCTCAGTTTCCTAGTAGATGCAAAAAATCAGGGCAAATCAATTGTGGGCTACGGTGCGCCGGCGAAGGCTAATACGCTGCTGAACTATTGCGGTATCCGCACGGATTTGATTGATTATACGGTGGATTTAAGCCCGCACAAGCAGGGTTTGTTTTTGCCGGGAACTCAGATTCCGATATATCATCCAGATAAAATTCGGGAGACTAAACCGGATTATTTGGCTATCTTGCCTTGGAACATCAAGGATGAGATAGTAAGTCAGATGGATTATATCGGCGAGTGGGGAGGTAAGTTTGTGGTGCTGATTCCTCAAGTGGAGGTAATAGGGTGAAGTTTACTGAAACGAAGCTTAAGGGAGCTTATGTTATTGAGGTAGAGCCCCTAGCAGATGAGAGGGGATTTTTTGCCCGCAGTTGGTGTCAAAAGGAGTTTGCCGAACATAATTTGAATCCTAACCTCGTGCAGTGCAATATTTCTTTTAACCTCAAAAAAGGTACTTTGCGGGGGATGCACTATCAGGCTAAACCTCACGAGGAAGCGAAGTTGGTTAGATGTATCAAAGGCGGAATTTATGATGTAATTATCGATTTACGTCCCGATTCTCCTACTTTTCAAGAGTGGTTTGCAGTAGAGCTAAACTCGGAAAATCGCCAGATGATATATATTCCTGAAGGCATGGCTCACGGCTGTCAAACTTTGGCAGATAATACAGAGGTTTTTTACCAGATGTCGGAATTTTATTATTCTGAATTAGCAAGGGGTGTGCGGTGGGATGATCCGACTTTTAGTATTGATTGGCCCGAGATATCTCAGCGCGTAATTTCGGAAAAAGATCGAAATTTCACCGATTTTGTGCTATGAAAAAAGTCCTGGTTACGGGGGCAGGGGGTTTTGTTGGCAGACACTCGCTCAAGACGCTGGTGGAACGCGGCTTCGAGGTTCATGCTGTCGCTTCTAAGGCTTTGCCGACTTTAAGTTCTGACTGTACGTGGCATCTGGCCAATTTGTTAGATCGTACATCCATTAAAGAGCTAGTTTGTCAAGTAAAGCCAACACATTTGTTGCACTTTGCCTGGTGTTATACTGTACCCGGTCAATATTGGAAATCTGAAGATAACTTTTTGTGGGTTCAGGCAAGTTTGGAATTATTGAGGCAATTTCGAGAGCAAGGTGGCGAGCGAGTAGTGATGGGTGGAACCTGCGCCGAGTATGATTGGAAGTATGGTTATTGCTCGGAATTTGTAACGCCTAGAAATCCAGATACTCCCTACGGTATCTGTAAAAAAGCTTTGCAGGAGATAGTGAACTCCTATTCCGAGACGACAAGTCTCAGCAGTGCTTGGGGACGTATTTTCTTTCCCTACGGTGATTACGAGTACCCAAATCGGCTGGTTTCTTCAGTAATTCTTTCTCTGTTAAAGGGAGAGGCTGCTCGCTGCTCTCACGGTAATCAAATCCGGGATTTTCTGTATGTACAGGATGTAGCTGATGCTTTTGTGGCTCTTTTGGAGAGTGAGGTGACGGGTGCTGTTAATATTGGATCGGGACAGCCGATCGCGATTAAAGATGTTGTCTATAAAATAGCGGATGTAATTGGGCGATCGGATTTAGTGCAGTTAGGTGCTATTCCGTCTGCTGCGAAAGAAGCGCCTTTGTTAGTGGCTGATGTGACTCGTTTATCTAATGAGGTAGGTTGGCTGCCAAAGTTTCATTTGGAAATCGGATTAAAGCAAGCTATAATCTGGTGGGAAAAGCAGCTTTTGTCCTAAAAAACTGGTGTCTAAGATTCGTTACCTAAATACAATTATAACTAGGACCAATCATGAAATTAACGCTAGATACAGATGCCCAAAAATTGATTCAAGAAATAGACGGTGAGTGTCAAACTCTCCCGCTCTATTCTAAGGAAGCTTTTGAACTCATTTCTCACTACTGGCTGAAATTAGGCTGGAATCAAAAATATACCTACAATTTCAGTTGGCTGGGGCGGCCAATCATTCAACTCCCTGAAGACATGATTCGGATTCAGGAAGTTATTTATCAGGTTAAACCCGATGTAATTATTGAAACCGGGGTGGCTCACGGAGGCTCGCTGATTTATTACGCTAGCCTTTTTAAAGTAATGGGTAAGGGTAGGGTTGTAGGAGTTGACATTGAAATTCGTCCCCACAATCGCAAGGCTATAGAGGAACACGAACTGTCATCGTTCATTACTTTAGTGGAAGGTAGTTCTACAGATACCAGTATTGTAGATCAGGTGAAAACACTGGTAAATCCAGAGGAGACTGTCTTGGTGAGTCTTGACTCGTGTCACACAAAACAGCACGTTGCTGACGAGTTAGAGGCTTATTGCAGTTTTGTGACGCCAGGCTCCTATATAATTGCCACCGATGGGATTATGAAGGATTTGGATGATGTGCCGCGCGGGAATCCTGAGTGGAAGTGGGATCATCCTACTGCGGCGGCTGCTGAGTTTGCAGAAAAGCATCCAGAGTTTGTCTTGGAGCAACCTAAATGGCCGTTTAGCGAGAGCGATTTGACGGAGAATGTGACTCACTGGCCTGGAGCGTGGTTGCGGCGATCGTAGAGCATAGAGTTGAGAAATGGCCAACTTGGCTGTGATCGCTCGTATTTGGGAACATTATTAGCGATCTTTACTTAACTTTTCTATTAGTTTAACCGCTTCATTATAAATTACTTTCCAATCACAATCATAATTGCAGTCGGCATAATCAACTACACTATCATTTGGTATAAACACTTGTGGTATTAGCTTGTCAAAATAGGGTAGCTCTGAACGTCCCGACTGAAGTTTTCTGACATCCTGATAATTGAGAACTTGAGTGTGTGCGTGCAACACCCCTGGTTTGTTAGCTATCCATGAGGGATAGATCAGTCCAGCCCCTACTGGTGATATGTGCAAATCTATAGCCTTAGCCCAAACGACTGTTTCATAAGTTGTAGCACCGATAGCGCTGAATGTAGCGATCGCGGGATCTATCACAGAAAGTATTTTTGCCATTACTGCTTTTTCACTTTCTATCATAGACCAACTGCTACTAAGAGAATCTTCTTTACCACTCAGAGACCACCCATCAAACACAACTCCCAAATTCGGAAAATCCGAATACAGACTGTTGATAATATTTGCTATTCCTTCTACCTGACCTAGCCATACTCTGCTACTGGTGCGAATTTGGACACCCAAAAGCGGAAAACACTCCTTAGCTCTTTCCATTTCTTTCAAACAATCAGGAGTGCATTTTTTAAATGAAACATCACAGATTCTGTTTATTAACGACTCTTCTATAAATCTCGCATTAGCCCTAAACGCAACATAATTATTGTCCACTACTGTTTTAAAAACATCCCAAACATCATTAACATAAGTCAAATTTCCAGGCAGAATTTCTGGAAAAACATCTCCTATACTGAAGTATTCGCCAGGACCAATTAAAAATTTATCTACCTTGGATAATATACCACTTTTATAGAGACTGTCAATAGCTGCCATGTCCTGCCATAAATAATGCCCTATGTTGAAACCTAAACCTACAACATCAACTACTTTTTTTTCGGAATTTTCTAAATAATATTTGACTTTTGACCAATAACTAACCATATAACTCTTGAACTTATTTATACTTTGTTCGGGACGGGCAAAAGGTACTAATACGTGACTGAAATTAATAATTAGCTCTTGTTTTGGCAAATAAATCAAAAGCTTTTCTCCCATAGGACAGCCATGCATCAAATAGAATATTTCGCTGCCGACAAAGCGATAAATAAAACCCTGCAAGTCGTGATGCCCGATCTCCTGATGATTGATGACAAAGGACTGATTAGATCTAATTACCTTGCCACTGAAAGGGCAAACTGAATAAATATAACCGGTTTCTACTAGAACTTGTTGGTAAGGAAGAGTGAAGTTGATTTCAGGGATAAGCTTTTTTTGTAGGTCTTCTTCAAAACTATTTATATAGCTTTCTTCCAAAGCAAAGTTGTCTTGTGCTATTAATTGCAGATTCTCTAAGGACAAACCCAGGTTTTCCAAATATTTTTTGTCGTCTTCAGTTAAGAATTGCAGGATGAGAGATCTATATTTGCTTGCTATTTGGAAATATTGAAACGCAGCTTCTGGTTCGGTTTCTGTTAGGTGATCGGGACGATATTCCTCAATATCTTCTGGTTGATTTAAGTGGTTCCAGTTCTTTTCGTAAATTTCGTTATTTTTGTGTGAATCACTTTGATGAATTAAAGTCAGATCTAGAAAGTTCACCGCAAAGAATTGACCTGTTGCCCAAAACCGAACTTCTAAATCTTTGGGACACGCAAAATCTATAAAAAATTCATGTTCTTTTTGATTGGCCAGACAGACATTTTCTTCATAAACTACCCAGCCCTTATTTACAGCAACATCAAACTTAAACCAAAGTTGTTCCGAGCCGTTTCCTTGAATTCCACTAAAATCTGCATTTTCCAGAGCGATCTTAACTCTGTATAACCCAGGTAACAAACTGATATAAGGTCCGTAGCACACTTGACCGTAATTTCCTACCGGGATCACTAGCTGCTTACCAGCTTGTGTTTGCACAAGCTGTCCTGAAATCAGAGTAAAATCTTCTGGGTTAATTCGCCAATTCTTTATCCCATCTAAGTTGCTTAGAAAACATTTGTTGCTGGTGAATTTTGGGTAAAGTTCTACTAGCTGCTGCCATTGGGCGATTGCTTCTACTAATTCACCCTTTTCTGCCAAAATATCGCAAACTTTTAGCAGATTTTGCATCCCTTTTTCTAGTTGCTCTT
Organism: Microcoleus sp. N3A4; assembly: GCF_036701805.1. Lineage (NCBI taxonomy): Bacteria > Bacillati > Cyanobacteriota > Cyanophyceae > Oscillatoriales > Microcoleaceae > Microcoleus > Microcoleus sp. N3A4. Next base: position 62,925 of record NZ_JAUBRJ010000003.1, on the reverse strand, counting down.
TGACTTTTATAGTTTCCTTCTTAAGAAGGTAGAGTTGAGTTTCAACTTGTTTAAAATCTCCACCAATTTTAGCCATCAGTTCCGTTTGTCTAGGCTGAAGAAAGTGCCGATACTTGAGGATATTATTTCTCAAAAATTCAGGCACGTCTTTACCCTCTATGTCTCTGACATCGAAATAAAACTCACCTGATGATTCTATCTCCAAGCTTGGCCTACATACGTCATATTTTATTTTTTCAATACCTCTTGCTTGTGAATCATCCCCTTCTTTATGTGCAAAACTTTGCAATTTGTAGCGACGGGATAATTCGGAACCAAACCAACTAAATGACCAGCCACTCTTAACTATGTATGGATGTTCAAAATACCTATCGCTATTGATGTAACCCGATCGTTTGTAACCACCCTCCCCCATGTCTAACCCTGTGTTGATTTTGTCTGAATACCTGACTTTAGTGTAAGTTCTAACTTTGAAGTCTTTATATTTACAAGCAACTGTTCCGCACCACCACTCACTGAAGAGATTATCTAAATGACCGTGATACAAATCTTGAACAAATATGACAAACTCATTATCTTTAAGTAATTCAATAGCTTCACTCAGCTTTTCTTTGCGGGGAATTTCATCACAGTCATTGACTAAGATTATATCCTCATTTTTGCATTCAAGAGAATTTAATACCCTACTTATACAGTTTTTTTGGTGAACGTCAAGAGGCCATGCTTGGAGATGAATCGGTTGACTGTAGTCAATTTCAGGCATATCATCAACAACATAGTGAATGATTTTGTCCTGATACTCAGCAAACTCATGGATAAATTCTTGATAATAAAGAGGCTTGGGGTTGCCACTAAATGTTTTTGTAGCTTCTACTAAAATAAACTTATCTACAACATCCTTGAGTTCTTCTATCCTAATTCTGAGAACATCTAGTTCATTAAAAAAGGCAAAACAGTCATAAATCCGAGGGCGCTTTTGATTAGCTTGCATATTATTGGGATTGAGTTTAAAAGCCTTGTAGTAACAGAGGCTAGCCTCTGTTGCGTTTCCTTGAGCTGCTAGTGCTTCTCCTAAGTTATAGTAAGATTCGTCAGATTTTGGACTCAGTTCAAGACTATGCCGCAAAGTATCGATCGCCCCCTCTAAATCCCCCTGTTTAATTAATAATTCCCCTAAGCGATAATGAGCTTGCACATCATCAGGATTTAACTCAGTAAGGCGGCGATAAGGAGTGATCGCCTCTTCCCATTGCTCAAGTTTTATCAATACTTTCCCTAACTGCAACCAAACTTCCAAGTTATCTGGCTGTATCTGTAGGAGCTTGCGGTATGCTTGCACATCATCTGGATTTAACTCAATCGCTCGGCGATAAGAAGCGATCGCCCCCTCCAAATCTAACTGAGTTCGCTGTTGCAGCAATTCCCCCAGTCTATACTGCATCCAATCCGCCTCTGGGTCAAGCTCGCTAGCACGACGGTAAGCCGTGATCGCCTCATCTAGCTGACCCAATTTTTCTAAACTTTTTCCTAATCCCAGATACGAACCAAAATGCTCCGGATTCAATTCAATCGCTTGACGAAATGCAATGATCGATCCTTCCCATTGCTGTTGTCGCTCTAGGACATCTCCTAAGTGATGATAAGACCAGCAGAAGTCTGGTTTCAGTTCAACTGCTTTACGATAGGCCGTGACTGCTTCCTCCAATTTTCCCAGTCTAGCTAAAGCTTCCCCCAAGTAGTGATAAGCCCAAGACTGATTTGGTTCTAACTCAATGACGATATGGAAGGATGCGATCGCCTCTTCGAAAAGACCTTCTTCTAGAAATTGAGTTCCTTTATTGAATTGAGTCATCGCCGTTTCCATGTTCATAAGTGAGGTCTGCCGGATGGATCTACAGAGTAAGGAAGCAAATTGTCCATTGGAGGGTATGACAAGAATTTATCCATGCTTTTTTACAAGCGACTTAAAAAAAGTTAATTAGCTTTCTCATCGTTGATTAAGCCGTTTTTTCAATAAACACTTGAAATGAAATATGAAGAAGATTGAGCTTATTAGCAAAAAATTTCAAGAAAACATCTACACCATCCTTAACTCCTCCACCCAGCCCATAATCATCAAAAATTACCAAACCCCCTACTTTAAGAAGTCCCCAAGCCAGTATTGCATCCACCAAGACATCTTCCGCCTCATGAGAGCCATCGACATAGATTAAATCGTAGTAATTCATGGGTAGTAAACGCATTATATCAGAGGATAAACCAACTTTCTTAATCACCTTCTCAGGATTACTAGTTAGGAATACATTAACATCAAAACACGCTTGACAAAGAAGTAGTATCGGCCGCTCCATGTTTTGATGTTCTACACCTCCCTGCCAAGTATCTACACAAGTAATTCTTGCAGATTCGTGGGTAAGAATGTTATCTAACAACCAGCAAGTTGACCTACCTTCCCAACTTCCTATTTCCAAAACATTTACTTCAGGAAGATTCACAAACCTAGTCAAATATTTTTGCCAATTTGGAATATTGTGACTGAACCAATCTGTAGTATAATAATAACCTTTGTTTCTGATATGGCGTTTGTATGCCAATCTGTCTAATTCCACACAAATTTGCTGTCGCCGCAATTGTGCTTGTTGAATTTCGGCATCAATTTCTTGCATCTGCAACTTGGCTTGATCTATATCTGTCGTAAGTTGATTTTCATTTTCTGCGTTACCTTCTGAACTATGGTTGAATTCGATTGCCCGTCGATAACAAGCAATTGCACCCTCTAAGTCACCTTGTTTTGATAAAGCTTTCCCTAACTGCAACCAGACTTCCCAGTTATCTGGTTGAATCTCTAGGATATTGCGGTAAGCCTGCACGTCATCGGGATTTAGCTCTATGGCGCGGCGGTAAGCTGCGATCGCTTCCTCGAATTGACCAAGTTTTGCTAGAGCTTCCCCTAAATTGTGGTGAGACCAAGAGTGGTCAGGATTTAGCTCAATGGCACGGTGGTAAGCCGCGATCGCCTCCTCCAGATTGCCTGACTCTAGAAGTCGATTGCCTTTATCTAATTCCGTTACAGCCGAATCTGCGCTCATTAATCGATTACTTTTTTCTCAGTTTATTGATTTTATCACGTTGAGAATTTAAACTCAACAGCGTTCCACCCAGTAACACTCGATCCATTGTACAATAAATAGTTGTACAATTTTGTCGCCTAGTTCTAAACACTAAGCTGTGATTCCCACATATAATAATTTGAACTCCCAGAATCCGGAGCGCAAGCGCCTGCCATCAGTCATCGACCAAGAACCCAGCCTCACCAATCCCGTTTCGCAAATGGCTACTGAGGCCCAGTGTCGCTCCGATGCCTTCTACTATTGGTGTCAGGAAACTCGTCTGCCGCACGAGCCAATATTTCATCGAAAACTGTGGGAGTACGCCTATATCCTTCAGTGTCTTTCCGAGACGGGGATGATGTCACCGGGCAGGCGCGGGCTAGGCTTTGGTGTCGGCAAGGAACCGTTAGTGGCTGTAATGGCTGCACGAGGCTGCCAAGTGGTGGCCACAGACTTAGATTCAGAGGAGGCAACGAAGCAGGGATGGGCTAGTACCGGTCAATATGCAGCCACGCTAGAGGCACTTAACGATCGCGGCATTTGCCCCTTGGAACGATTCGCCTCCCATGTGACTTACCGCGTCGCGGACATGAATAAGATAGATGCGGATTTGGTCGGCTTTGATTTTGTCTATTCGTCTTGCGCTTTCGAGCACCTCGGCTCGATCGAACTGGGGCTGCAATTTGTCAAAAATAGCCTTAAGTGCCTGCGTCCGGGCGGAATAGCAGTACACACCACCGAATTTAACGTTCTTTCTAATGACGAGACGATCGACCACCAACAGACTGTACTTTTTCGACGGCAGGACATCGACAGACTCGCTGCAGATTTGACCGGCCAAGGACACGAAATAGTCCTCAATTACAACACAGGAAGCGGGCCATTCGATCGTCACATAGACGTACCGCCCTGGTCGGGGATACACTTAAAGCTTCAGTTAGAACAATATGTCACAACATCCTTGGGGCTGCTCATTCAAAAGGCTTCATAGATTAAATCGTTTTTCAATCCTATTCAGACATTTCTACTCAGCAAAAAACAAGACGAATGTTAAATCATCAACAAAATAATTCTTTGGGTGTAAATTTAGCAGGTCATATCACCGGTGATTTTGGACTGGCGGAAGCCGCTAGAGGAAATCTCAGAGCCCTAGAAGCAGCCAGAATTCCCTTGGCAGTTAAAGATCTAAAAGTAGATTGGCTACCCAACTCCGATACCACCTACAAAAACTTTTCCGACGACAATCCTTATCCAATCAATATAGTCCAAACCAACCCCAATTGGGTTGAGCAGATTTTAGCAGGATACTTTCCCGGCATTGGTTCTGAATATTTCAAAGGGAAATACAATATAGGAGTTTGGCTGTGGGAATTGCCAGTTTTTCCCTCTGAATGGCAGTGGGCTTTTGATTTATTTGATGAAATTTGGACTACCAGTAATTTTTGTGCAGAAGCATTTTCGGCTGTCTCCCAAGTTCCTGTACTCAAAATTCCTGTGAGTCTTGCCTTGCCGCAACCATTATTAACAAGAGAAAAGCTCAACTTACCCAAAGATAAGTTTATTTTTCTATTCATGTTTGACTTTGGGAGTTCCTTTGAACGAAAAAATCCCTTTGCCACCGTTGAGGCGTTTAAACGGGCTTTTGGTAAATCCAATCAAGATGTTTTGCTCGTTCTCAAGTTTGCCAATGCTCATCTTTTTCCGCAACGGCGACAGGAACTAATTGATTTGGCTGAGGGTTGGTCATCTCTTCAGTTTATAGATGGACATTTGCAAAAAGAAGAGATTCATGCTTTGGTTAATAGTTGTAACTGTTATGTGTCTCTGCATCGGGCTGAGGGCTTCGGTTTAACAATGTCGGAAGCGATGTACTACGGCAAGCCAGTAATAGCCACCGCCTATTCATCTAATATGGAATTTATGAATGTTGGCAATAGTTTTCCGGTTAAATACGAACTGGTGACAACAACTGAAGATTATGGAGCTTACCCCAAAGGCAGTGTCTGGGCGGAACCAGATATTGCTCATGCTGCGTCTCTCATGCAGTCTGTATTTGAGAATTATCAGGAAGCTCAGAAAACAGGAAAAATAGCAGCCAAGGAAATCAGGTCTTTATTAAATCCTCAAGCTGTAGGTATAAAAATAAAAAATCGCCTTGAATTTATCAGGGCACATCTAAATCATACCCAAGTGTCAAATCGGTTCCATGAACTTCAGACAGAAAGAGATTTATTGGCTCGTCAAGCCCAAGCTTGGAGGCAGACAGCATTACAGGTACAGAAAGAGTTAGCAAACTACTCTTAATTTCAACGATAAGAACCCTGAATTCTCAAGCATTTATTCGAGATATTTCTTAAGTAAAAGACGAACAATGTTAAATCAAACAATAGATTCTAATTTCGGCATCAATTTTATCGGACACCTGAGCGGTGAATATGGTCTGGGAGAAGGTTCGAGGGCCACTCTCAGAGCGATCGAAGCGGCTGGAATTCCCTTTGCACTCAAAGATATTAAAGTAGATTGGCATCGAAATTTAGATAACAGCTACACAAGTTTTTCCGAGCAAAATCCCTATCCCATTAACCTGATTCACACTTTGCCAGAACCCGTTGTTTTCAACATGGTAGATCGCGAATGCTTTAAAGGTCGATACAATATTGGCTTCTGGGCTTGGGAACTGCCGATATTTCCTCCAGGATGGCTGTACGCTTTTTCTTTATTTGACGAGATATGGACTTATAGCAATTACTGTGCTGAAGCCATCGCGCCCGTATCCCCCGTCCCTGTGATTAAGATGATGTCCAGCCTTGAATTTCCCGAACCGTCATTTGATAGAGAACAATTAGGATTACCCCAAGACAAATTTATTTTTTTGTTCATGTTTGACTTCCACAGTACCATAGGTCGCAAAAATCCTTTTGCTACTTTGGAGGCATTTAAGCGAGCTTTTGCTCAATCGAATGAAGATGTCTTACTGGTACTCAAGTTTTCTAATGGCAGCTTTTTCCCCAAAGAGCGAGACCAACTCAAAGCGCAAGCAGCAGGCTGGCCAGTTCATTTTATAGATGGGCATTTAAAGAGAGAAGAACTTCATGCTTTAGTTGCCAATTGCGACTGCTATGTTTCCCTGCACCGGGCCGAAGGGTTTGGTTTGACAATGGCGGAAGCGATGTACTACGGCAAACCAGTAATCGCGACTGGCTACTCATCTAATATGGAATTTATGAATGTCGGCAATAGTTTTCCAGTAAAATATGACATAGTGACGCTGACAGAAGATTATGGGCCTTACTTTAAAGGCAATTACTGGGCAGATCCCCATATAGATCATGCAGCATCATTAATGCAGTATGTTGTGGAAAATCCCCAGGAAGCACAACAACTAGGAGCGAGAGCTGCTCAAGAAATTAAGTCTTTACTGAGTCCTCAACTTCAAGGCATCAAAATCAAAAATCGGTTGGAAATCATTAGAAACAGGATGAACCAATCTACAAACTGGTCAACTCGCATCCATCAGATGCAGCAAGAGATGGCTTTTGCCCAGTCCCAAACCCAAGTTTGGCGGCAGACAACACAGCAAGTTCAATCTGAACTAGCGCAACACCACAGGCGTGCTAAGATTTAAAAAGTTTAATTTACTGTAGATATTTGTTATTAGGAGTTCAATCATGTTCAATAACACAAATTTTAAGTTTGGAGTTAATATTATCGGTCATGTGAGTGGCGAGTTTGGTTTGGGCGGGGGTGTGCGAGGTACTATCAGAGCGATAGAAGCAGCTAATATTCCTTTTACAATCAAGGATCTGAAAGAAGATTCGCAACGCAACTTAGATTCTACATACACCAATTTTTCTAGCGATCATTCTTATCCCATTAATATCGTCCATACCAACCCGCACGAATCCTTGTTGAATTCTATCGATCCGGAATATTTTAATAATCGCTATAATATTGGTTTTTGGATTTGGGAACTTCCGGTATTTCCTGATTTTTTTATGGGAGCTTTTAATCGATTTGATGAGGTGTGGACTTACAGTAATTACACTGCTGAAACGATTTCCGATGTCTCGCCTCTTCCCGTTGTCAAATTACCACCTAGCATTTATTTACCGCCCAACGAGTTGGGGAGAGAATCTTTAGAATTACCTAAAGAAAAATTTATTTTTCTGTTCATGTTCGACATGGGTAGCGGTTTTGAGCGAAAAAATCCTTTTGCTACCATTGAGGCGTTTAAAAAAGCTTTTGGGAAGTCTAATGAAGATGTTTTACTGATTATTAAGTTTCGACCTCATCCTTATTATCAAAATCAGTACGATCAACTAAAAGCAATGACAGAAGACTGGCCGTCTATTCAACTTATCGAAGGGCATTTGAGCAAGGAAGAAGTTCATGGCTTAGTAGATAATTGTAACTGCTATGTATCGCTACATCGGGCTGAGGGTTTTGGTTTGACTATGGCGGAAGCAATGTATTACGGCAAGCCAGTCATAGCTACCGCTTATTCATCCAATACCGATTTTATGAATGTCGGCAATAGTTTTTTGGTGAAATACGATCTAGTGGCAACGACTGAAGCTTATGGGCTTTACCCAAAAGGTAGTATCTGGGCTGAGCCGGATATCGATCATACAGCTTCGCTCATGCAGTATGTTTTTGAAAATTATCCGCAAGCACAGCAAGTAGGAGCGAGAGCCGCTCACGAGATTAGGTCTTTATTCCATCCAGAGGTTATTGGTCAAAAAATTAGACATCGCCTGGAATATATTATGAGGACAATAGAAGAAAAAAAGTTGTTTGAATCGCAAGCTCAAGCTTGGAAGCAAGCGGCGCTTCAAGCTCAGAGAGAACTAGACAGAGCAAGGCTTCAATTTTGATATTAGCAACTGGCTGGCATCAGCGATTATTTATGGTGCGTCTTCTGATAAATTAGCCTACAAATCTTCCGCTCGCATACAGCAAATGTAGAAACAATAAGAATTATCTGGATTATCATTTAAAAGTTGGCTGTGAAGAAATTCATGGTTGAGAGTTTCCTGGCTTGAGCTTTCAATGGATTGTGAGAGATCAATAATACCCTTCGTCTCCACTATTTTGAAATTATGCTTCTCCAAAAGCTTGCACAAATCATCGAAATAGTATTCTAGCTTGTGTTCAGGATGAATATAATTATTGGGAAACTGTAGCTTGGTAGCTTTCCTATTAGGAGTGTCAAGAGCAAACTTACCACCAGACTTTAATAATTTATAAACTTGGTCAAATAGTTTTTCTGCTTCTTCTGTGGTGATGTGTTCGATTGACTCTCCGGACCAAACTAAGTCAAAACTATTTTCTTGAAAGCAGCTTAAGTCTGTCATGCTTCCATAAACATATTCAATATTGCAATTTTGGTGCTTAACTTTTATTGGCCACTCTGGCCCTGGAAACATCATTTTGTCTGGCGGGAAATCTCTAATATATAAATTTTCTGGAAGATGATGATAGCCGAGCTGTAATAAAGCTCCTTTTTTATCTGATGCAGAATAACCTCCCAAATCTAATATCGCATTAGCAGGCGGTAGCAGGGTTCTAACCATTTTCATGCGAGCACTATGAAGTTTATTATCCAAAATAGAGTTGATATTTTCTTCAGTAAAGCCATGATTGCCACCTTCTTCACCTGTCAGCCTTTGTTGAAATTCATGCGCCTCAACCATTTTTTTTATAACAGTAGCTCGAGACGCACCTGTATTGAGTTCGTTTAACCAACCTTCCAGCCCATCAGGATCAGCTTCCCGCTCAAAGATTACCCAATATGCCATCCAGAGATAACTTTTGTCGCTCTTAGCATGAGCGGATAAAGTATTTTGGATACTTTCTTGCAGACGTTTTTCTTGTTCCGGTTTCATGGAGTTTCCTCTAATTTGGACTGGCTTCTAAGCTTGTTACACCTGAAAGGCGTTTTTGAAATTCACTTGACTCAATCATCTTTTTGATGACATCAGCTCGATTTAAACCAGCCTTCATATCGTTTAACCAACCTTCTAATCCATCAGGGTCAGCTTCCCGCTCAAAAATCACCCAATAGGCCATCCAGAGATAACTCTTGTCGCTTTTAGCATGAATAGAGAAAGTCTTTTGGATATTTGATTCTAGACGCTGAGCTTCTTCCGGTGTCATTTTGGTTTCTGTAATTTCGATTGACTTTTGTAGGGTAATAATATTGAGGCTCCGACATTATACTGCGAAATGTAGACCACATGGCAGTCTAAATTAGAAAATCTTGGGTTCTAACTCTAAGGCGTGACGGTAACAAGAACTTGCTTCATCTATTCGCCCTTTTTTGGTCAATACTTCCCCTAAATTATAGTGGAACCAAGAGAAATCAGACTTAAGTTCGATCGCGCGGCGGTAACAAGCGATCGCCCCCTCCAAATCTCCTTGATGGCGCAACATATCCCCTAAATTGTTGTGGATATACGGATCGTCAGGTTTTAACTCGATCGCCCGGCGGTAACAGTTCATCGCTTCTTCTCGCTTACCCTGTGCAACCAGAGCATCCCCTAACAATTGGTAAGGTTTATACTCATTTGGTTGAACCTCAATAGCGCGACGGTAACAAGATATCGCCCGATCCGTATCATTCTTTTGCGCGAAGATCAACCCCAACTGCAAGTGCGCCTCACCGCATTCGGGATTTACCTGCAACGCCATCTGATAAAAGACGATCGCCCCATCCGGCCAACTGTGCCGCACCAAAGCATCAGCCAACTCAACATAAAGGTCAGCATCATTCGGCGCAATCTCCAGCGCCTTGTGGTACAACTGCACGTCATCACGATTCTCCTCAATCGCCCGCCGGTACAAACCCATCGCATCCCGCAAATCCCACTGCGATCGCATCCTCAAAGCATCAGCCAACTTTTGCGAAATCCACGGCAAATCCGCCTGAATTTGCACAGCATGGCGGTAAGCCGCGATCGACTCATCCCACCGTTCCAGCTTCTCAAAAGCCGTCCCCATGTTGTAATAAGTCCACGGAAAATCGCTATTTAACTCGGCAGCGCGCCGGTAAACATCGATCGCTTCCTCCCACCTTTCCAGTTCTAGCAGCACGTCGCCCAACTTGCTCTGCGACCAGAAGAAATTCGGATTAACTTCGTTAGCGCGCCGGTACGCAACAACCGCCTCATCCCACCGTTCCAAATTCACCAGCGATTCTGCTAAATTGTTGTGCGCCCAAAAATGGTCGGGATTAAGTTCGATCGACCTTTGGTAAGCCGAAATTGCCTCTTCCCACCGTTCCAATTTAATCAGCGCGTCTGCTAAATAGTTGTGCGACCAACTGAAATCTGGATTTAATTCTGTTGCTTTGCTGTAAGCCTCTACAGCTTCTTCCCACCGTTCCAACTTCAGCAGCACATCGCCTAAATTGTTGTGAGACCAGCTAAAATCTGGATTTAATTCGATCGCCTTGCGGTAAGCATTTACAGCTTCCTCCCAGCGTTCCAACTTAACCAGCGACTCCGCTAAATTGTTGTGCGACCAAGAAAGTTCGGGATTATTTCTAATGGCGTTGCTGTAAGCATCTACCGCCGCTTCCCACTGTTCTTGATTTCTGAGAATTTCGCCCAATTCGTGATAAGCTGCACCAGCATTTGGGTTCAACTCAACCGCGCGCCGGTAACAGTCAATACCTTGATTTACCTTACCTTGCTCGATCAAAGTTTTGGCTAAATTCTCGTGTTCCTCGGCGGTGCCCGACTTGGGGTCGATCGCAAATGCCCGGTACCAAGCCTCAGCAGCCGCCTCAGACTTTCCTAACTGCGTCAACAGTTTCGCAAAATTGCGAAAAGCGCCGGCAAAATCCGGCTTGAGGGCGATCGCCTTTTCGTAAGCAGAAACCGCTTGCTGCCACTGTTCTTGCTGCGCGCAAATGCTGCCGTAATTAGCGTAAGCTTCGGCATAATTTGGGTTAATTTCTATTGCTTTGACATAGCAACTTTTAGCTTCGTCTATTTTGCCGCCCGCTTGCAGGGCGTTGCCCAGCATTTTGTAAAGCGGTGCTTCCGGCTTAATTTGCAGCGCTTTTTTGCAAGCAGAAATTGCCTGTTCCAATTTCCCCTGAGCAAAATAGCCTTCTGCCAGTATTTTGTATGCTTCTGGATCGTCTATATTAATTGTAGAATTAACTGCCTGCTGCACTGGCGGCTTGACTGGTGGCTTGACTGGCGGCTTGACTGCGGTTGCTGGGGGCTGCTGTTTAACTGCACCGTTTGTTGCAGTTGCACCCGCCAAAGTTTGCTGTCCCTCGCTGCCGTTTCTGGCATTAGCTGCGTTCAGTTCAATAGCTTTGCGATAATATACTGTCGCTTCCTCTAACTTGCCTTGTTTTTTGAGCGCTTCGCCCATATTTTGGTAGGCAGTCGCCACATTAGGATTTAATTTTATGGCGCGATCGTAACAAGCGATCGCTTCGGGGAATTTTTCCTGCCGAAAAAAAGCGTCGCCCATATTCAAGTGTTCCCCAGGCGCTACTTTTTCCGGTTCCAAACTAAATGCTTGATACCAGCACTGCTGCGCTTCTTCCGCTTTGCCAATTTGTCCGAATACTTTTGCTAAATTCCGGTAAACTCCCGCGAAATTCGGCTTAATCGCGATCGCCTTTTGATAAAATCCGATCGCCTCCTGCCATTTTTGCTGCTGCGCGCCAAGGCTGCCCAAATTCGCGTATACTTCCGCAAAATTCGGTTCTATTTCAATCGCTTTAGCGTACCAGTGCCGCGCCTCTTCCATCCTGCCTTGAGCTTGCAGCGCGTTGCCCAAAGTCTTGTAAGCCGGTGCAAAATTGGGGTGAATTTTCAAAGCTTGTTCGCAGGAGGCGATCGCTTCTTCTAATTTTCCTTGGGATAAGTATATTTCTCCCTGTTGGTTAAATTGAACCGCTGTTGATTCTGTACTCACTGTTGATGGCATATGGGCGGCGGCTCCAGAGGCAGGAATTAAATAGGGTTGTCGAAACGTTTCACAATTATACTCGCGTTTGACACTAACACTACCGGGCTTGTTCCCCCAAGTCTTAATTTTTTTGACGGTCGGTGCTGGCGAGAAACCCGGTTTTTAGGCTATTTTTTTGATTTTACTGCTAAATATGTACGAATTAACGTGCTTTCTGGCTCCTTTGCGCGCCAGTCCCGATCGACTTTTGTAGCTTCTGCCCGATCGCAGGTTTTGTAAAGAAAAGTCAAGACTGGTGTTAGCTCGATTCTGGGGATGCGATCGGGTGCTTGCTTGTGGGATGCTTTCTTGTGGGGAGTAGGGGTTGGGCACGGGAGCCCGCCATAAACAAATATTACTAACCGAGCAAGATGTGCGATCGCGCTCAAACAATAACCTTTTTAGCAAAAAACGATCGCCCTTTTGAGAGAAAGCGATCGCCCTTTTTTTTCAACAATTAATTAGTTAACAACTATTAGCAATTACTAATCAAGCTGCTGCTTCGGCTGCTGCTTCTTCTGCGTCTTCTGCTTCAGAACCTGCTTGAATTCCCAGCACGGTAACAACCACCTGATCTGGTTCGCCGAGAGCTACCACTCCTGCAGGCAAAACTAATTCGTGAATGTGCAGCGCATCCCCTACCTTTAAATTAGAAATATCTACTTCAATTGCTTCAGGAATGCTGTCTGGTTTGCACTTAACTGCTAGTTGCGTCAGTACGGTATCCAAGATGCCGCCTTCTAACTTGACGCCGACAGCATCGCCGACAAAATTCAGGGACACTTCAACTTCCAGACTGTCTTGAGTTGCCACGGAGAAAAAGCTCAGGTGGTAAGGATAGCCCTTCCAAGGATGAACTTGAACTTCCCGGAGCAAGGTTTTTCCGCTCCAAGAGAGGTCGGGAATGCTGAGGTCAATTAGGGCATTGTTGACTACGTGCTTTTTGAGCAGGTTTTCAACTGTTTTGGCTTTAATGGTAAGGGAAATGGATTCAGAGCCTTTGTGACCGTAGAGGACGGCGGGAATCAATCCAGAGCGGCGGAGGGCGTTAGGTTTGCTGCCTTCTGCCCGCTTTTGACATTCTACTGCGAGTTCCATTTTCTGACTTTCTGTTGATTGTTTTCACATTTTACCAGAATTGTGATATTGCGATCGCCCCTAATTAAATTCGCTGAAGGTATTGATAATTTTCGTTTTCCACACACTTCAGCAATTCCAGCATTTTTCTCAGACGGTACGTTCCTGATTGATACTCTTCTTTTGAAGGGTAATCACCAAGCTTAGTAAGAACTGCATCGCTTTCACTGATGATTGCTTCGCTGAAAATTTTCTTAAACTGCTGGCGAATATCTTGATTTAATTCAACTAGAGGCAGAATTACATTTTCTTCATCTAGGTAAATTTCGGTGTCGATTGATGCCCCGCCTATTTTTGAAAAATCCGATTTAGCTAACCACTCGTAAGTAGTTGCGGTGATTATTACACTATCGGACGGTTCACCATTGGCTGAATAAAAACTGATGTCAAACATGGGGATTACTCCTTCTGGCAAACATCCAGAAACTCATTCAAAGGACTCGCTGAAGATACTGATAATCTTCGTTTTCAACACATTTTAGCAAGTCCAGCAATTTCCTCAAACGGTAGGTTGCTGCTTGATATTCTTCTTTGAGAGGGGAATCTCCCAGCTTGGTGAGGACGGTATCGCTTTCGCAGATAATTGCATCTCGGAAAAAATTTCTGAGCTTCTGGCGAATATCTCGATCTAACTCAACTACAGGTAGCTTCTCCTCTTCTTTATCTATCAAAATATTTCTGGGAACAGATTTGCCAATTTTGGAAAATTCTGATTTTGCCAACCACTCGTAAACCTCTTCAGACATTTCGACATAGTGTGGTGACAGTTCGGTTTTGAAGGCATAAAAAATAATATCTAACATTAGCTTTCCTCTTGACCTTCCTGATTTAAAAACTTACTTTCTGGAAAATATTACAAGTCATTAGTGTCAACTTAAGGCTAAAATCTTTGATAAATCTCGCTTTTATAATCGTAGTCTAGATCCCCCTCGCATCCCCCTTAATAAGGGGAGTAGGGGTTGGCTTTGAGAAGAGTCTTGCCCCCCCTTAAGAAGGGGGCATCTAAATTTAATAGTCAAACAGCAGTCTCTGGCTGGGTTTGACGTTAAGTTGATACCAATGATTACGAGTGTGCTGCTACAGGCGTACCGTCAGCAGAGAGCAAAGCACGTTTTGGGCCGTGAATCGGGTCTTCTACAATAATAGTTTGGTCGCGGCTCGCACCGAGAGAAACGATCGCGATCGGCACTTCCATCAAGTCTGCCAAAAACTTCAGATAATTCAAAGCTTGCTGCGGCAAATCTTCCAAATTCCGGCACTCTTCCGTTGACTGCTTCCAACCGGGAAGGGTTTCGTAAATTGGTTTGCAGCGAGCAAATATCCGGGAACTTTTGGGGAAATCCACACATCGTTCGCCGTCAATTTCGTAAGCAACGCAGACTTTGATTTCTTCTAATTCATCCAAAACATCGAGTTTGGTAATTGCCAGACAGTCAAGGCCGTTGATGCGGACTGCGTAGCGGCCGATTACTGCGTCGAACCAACCGCAGCGGCGTTTGCGGCCGGTTGTCGTGCCGAATTCTGCACCTCGATCGCCCAAAATTGCGCCAATTCCATCTACCATTTCGGTAGGGAAGGGGCCTTCTCCGACGCGGGTTGTATAAGCTTTTGCTACGCCAATTACGCGATCGATCGCTGTTGGGCCGACTCCGGTTCCCACACAAGCGCCGCCTGCGATCGGATTGCTCGAAGTAACGTAAGGATAAGTCCCGTGGTCTAAGTCTAATAAAGTGCCTTGCGCGCCTTCAAACAGAATATTTTTCCGCTTGTGAATTCCCTCATAAATCTTCAGCGAACTGTCTACTACGTGCGGCCGCAAACGTTCCGCATAAACTAGATATTCATCTATTACGTCTTGCGGATTGAGAGGCGGCAAATTGTAGAGTTTTTCGAGAATGACATTCTTCTGATGAATTGTCCATTCCAATTGTTCTCGGAATCCTTCCAAGTCCATTAAATCCAGCATCCGAATCCCAGTGCGTTCGGACTTGTCGGCGTAAGTAGGGCCGATGCCGCGTCCTGTCGTCCCGATTTTATAATTTCCCCGCTGCGTTTCCGATGCCACATCAATTAATCGGTGATAGGGCATCGTGACGTGAGCAGTCTCCGAAATCATCAGCGAGGTCGTCGAAATATTCAGTGCCTCTAGCTGATCTAATTCTTCTATTAAAACTTTAGGGTCGATGACCGTTCCGCAGCCGATGATACACTCTTTATCAGGGTAGAGAATCCCGGACGGAATTAAGTGCAGCTTGAAAGTCTGACCGTTAACTACCACGGTATGACCGGCGTTGACGCCCCCTTGGTAGCGGACAACGATATCTGCGGATTTGCTGAGCAAATCGGTAATTTTGCCTTTTCCTTCATCGCCCCACTGGGCGCCGATTACAACTACGTTAGCCAAGGGTTTCTCGCGTTCAGCTCAGGTTGACACAATTTCCGATTATGTACGAATGCGTCCCGAATGTCAATCTATTTTAGATTTTAGATTTTGGATTATAGATTTTAGATACGGGCATGGGGCATGGGGCATGGGGCATGGGGCATGGGGGATTGTTAGCTGTTGACTGTTCGCTGTTGACTGTTGACTGTTCGCTGACTACTGACTACTGACTACTGACTACTGACTACTGACTACTGACTACTGAACTAATTAATTTTTGTTACAATCGAGAAAATTGAGGCTTTGTTGCCATGAGTTTACACGCTGAGTTGCACCGCCATCTGGGTGGTTCTGTGGTTCCTCGGGTGCTGTGGCGGTATTTCGATCGCCACAATAATGCTGAGATAGCTAGCCGATTTCAAGCATACTCGGAGTTTGAGGATTTTTACACTCGTCCGCGCAATACTCTTGATGAGTATTTGGAACTGCACACGCTGGTAGAAAGCGTTCAAACTGTTGAGACTTTGCCTTATTTCATCTATCGGTTGATGCGGGGCGCTTACGTGTTTGAAAATCTGGCTTATTTGGAGTTGCGCTATACGCCTTATTTGCGGACTCCAGAGCATTTTTCGCAGTCAGAACGCATTGATTTGATGGCAGAAATTGTACAAGTTGTGGGCAAGGCAAGTCAAATTAGCGATTGTCCGATTGTTACCAGCCAAATTTTGTGTATGCACTCGCG
Source organism: Microcoleus sp. N3A4 (assembly GCF_036701805.1). NCBI lineage: Bacteria > Bacillati > Cyanobacteriota > Cyanophyceae > Oscillatoriales > Microcoleaceae > Microcoleus > Microcoleus sp. N3A4. Next base: position 46,580 of record NZ_JAUBRJ010000003.1, on the reverse strand, counting down.
TTTGCCTTATGAAGTGAATCGGGCGATCGTCGATTTGGCCGCACAAATGGGAGAATATGTTTGCGCGATCGATCTAGCTGGGGGCGATGCTGCTATTGGCGAGCGTTTGGAGGAGTTTGTGGGATTGTACCAGTACGCGAGGTCGATCGGCATCAAAACTACCGGCCACCTCTACGAAACAACCTCTGGCTGTTATCCCGAACTTCTGCCTTATCTGATGCGTATCGGCCACGGGATTCAAATTCCATTAAAATATCCCGAACTGCTGCCAGAAGTCGCGCGCAGGGGTCAATGCTTGGAAGTTTGCCCGACTACCTATCTCAAAACGGGAACGTTGCAGGATATGCGCGAATTGAAGGTTGTGTTCGATCGATGTTTTGAAGCTGGTGTCGATATTGCCATTTGCACCGACAACGCGGGATTGCACAACGTGCGGCTGCCTTTTGAGTACGAGAATTTATTAACTTTGGATATCATTGATTTTAGGCAGTTGCAAGCGTGTCAAAATGCCGCTTTCCGCCATGCTTTCGCGTGGCCCTACGGGGAACAACCGGCCCAAATGCTGACTGGTTTGTTGCACCATGAGTCTGTGGGGGCGATCGTGAATTAAAGAATATCTATTTAATGAACCGCGCAGGCACGAAGAAAGACAAAGAGGAAGATAGGTAGATGTTTTCAGATAAAGACTCTACTTAGAAATGAGAAAAAGCTCTTTCTTCTCTTCCTTCGCGCTCTTTGCGTCTTCGCGGTTCGTTCAAATAATTAAAAAGCGCTATAATAATTGACAAGTAACGACGAATGACTAATAACTATGGTACTGTTAACTGCAAAAATCTCTGCTAACGAGTTGGCAAATTTGGCTGTAGATTTGATTCGCACAACTGGGTGCGAGTACGGTGATGTGCGTTTTTGCAGTTACCGAAGGCAGAATCTTTACGCGCGCGATCGATCTTTAAGTCAACTGTCAGATAATGTAAGTTCCGGTTTTGGCGTGCGAGTGCTTCTAGACGGCGCTTGGGGGTTTGCCGCCAGTCACAGCAAAACACCCGCAGAGGTTGCAAGAATAGTCGCTTTAGCTGTAGAAATCGCTAAAGGCAGCCGCCTAACTCAGAAGGAACCGGTGCGGTTAGTGCCTGTCGAAAAATATGTCGATACCTATGTAACTCCGATCGCCATTGACCCTTTTTCTGTACCCGTTGCTGACAAAGCTGAGCTGCTGTTAACTATCAACGAGAAGCTGCTAGCACACGGCGCACAAGGCATCAAAAAAGCTTCTTCTTTTTTGCAGTCAAGCCGCGAAGACAAGGTTTTTGCTTCCACAGAAGGCTCGCTAATCGAACAAACAATCTACCGCAGCTATCCGGGTTTTGGCTGTACGGCAATTGCGGGCGGCGATGCCCAAAGTCGCAGTTACGAACGCCCGCCCCTGAATATCGGTTACGAACATATTAATCCCGATGATTTGTTGAGTCAAGTCGAAAGAGTTGCGGCTGAAGCTATTGAGAAAGTCAGCGCTCCCACAGTCCCGGCTGGTATTTGCAAATCTCTGATTCTTAAGCCGACAAATTTGTATTTGACAATCCACGAATCTGTCGGACATCCAACTGAATTAGACCGGGTTTACGGCTACGAATCTAATTTTGCCGGCACGAGCTTTGCTACTACTGATAATTTAAATAAACTGCAATATGCTGCACCTTGGGTGAATTTTAAGTGCGATCGCACTCAACCGGGCGGCCGCGGTACAATGGGTTACGATGATGAGGGCGTAAAATCACAAGATTGGTACGTTGTCAAGGATGGAATTTTAGTTGATTATCTAACTGACAGAGAGACAGCTTATCGCCTCGGACGTGCCAGCAGCAACGGTTCTGCTTGCGCTGACAGTTGGTCGAGCGTGCCGATGGTGAGAATTCCCAATTTGGGATTGGAACCGGGCCCGGACGGCGGCAGTCACACTGCTACTTTGGCAGAGATGATTGCGGATACGGAAGACGGGATTTTAATCGACGGTATGGGTAGTTATTCGATCGACCAGCAGCGGCGCAATTTTCAATTCGGCGGCGATGCTTTTTGGAAGGTGGAAAAAGGTAAAGTTGTGGGTATGTTGAAGGATGTAACTTATCAGGCGATGACTACTGATTTTTGGAATCAAATAGATGCGATCGGGCCGGCTTCGGAGCTGGTTCAGTGCGGTACAAATATATGCGGAAAAGGCGAGCCGATGCAGGTTGCTCAGATGACTCACGCTTGTGTGCCGGTGCGAGTGAGAGATATTCAAATTGGGGGAAATTCTTAATTAGATTGTAGGCTTATAACGTGAAAATTCCAGCGGATGCTATCATACCCGAAGCAAAGTTGACGCGCTATTTACTTGTTCCCAAAGCACAAGATGACAAGTCAAAATTTCTCGCTCTAGGGGGTTTTAGTCAAGATAACCCAGAAGCTTTGTTAGCAGCCATCCAGTTTTTGATAGCGTCGGCTGAGGCAGTAGAAAATGGTGCTAATGAATTCGGAAAGTTCTTTCGCGCCGAAGGTGACTTGCCTGGGGCTAATGGACGTAATTTAGCAGTTGTTACAATTTGGTTGCAGTGGCAAATTGACGGAAGTTTTCATTTTATTACTCTCAAACCGAAAAAGGAGTCTCGACGTGAAACTTGAACTTTACCAGCGTGTAGCATTGTGTCGGGATATACCGCTATATCAGCTAAAAAAAGGCGATGTAGCGATGCTAGTCGATCGCGTACCTCACCCAAACGAAGGCGAAGATGGCTGCGTTCTAGAAATATTTAATGCTTTAGGAGAATCGATTTTAGTTGTGGCTGTCTCCCGTTCAGATGTGGAACTTCTGCGAGCTGATGAAGTGTTAGCAGTTCGCTCTTTAGTACAGGCAAGTTAACCGCTGTATCGCAGTTCAAGATGTTTTCAAATACAAACAAATTTTCCTAGCATTTTAGCTTATGCTCGTAACATCCCCCGCAATTTTAAGTGAAGACCAAGCCTTATCTTTACTAGAAAAGGCAGTCAAACAATCGGAAGCCGAAGCAGTATTTGTCAGTCTCTCTACTGGCGAAGAATCTCTTTCCCGATTCTCGGAAAATCAAATCAGTCAAAATATTAGCAAAACTGTATTTAGCCTGAGCATTACTAGCTATTTCGGCAACAAAAGCGCCTCTGCTGCTGTTACAGAATTTGATGAAGATACGATCGCCTCCGCCGTCAAGCGATCGGAAGAATTAGCCCGAATTGCGCCGGCAGACCCCGAATGGATGCCGCTGTTACCCCCTCAAACCTACGATTTGCGATCGCCCGCATTCGACGCAGCAACGGCAACTGTATCGCCTCTAGCGCGGGCAGAAATGGTGCAGCAAGCTTGCGCCATTGCCGGACAGGGGGGGGCTCACGGTTCGGGTACTTTGAGCGCTGAAACGTCGCTGTACGCGATCGCCTCGTCAACCGGACTCCGCGCCTGCAACCAATCTACAGAGGCAGATTTCAGCTTTACTGCTCGCATTGACAACGGTTCTAGCTGGGCTCAGAGCACTGCTTGGAGTATCAACGAATTGCCGATCGCCCAATTAGCAGAACAAGTGCTCGATCGGGCGATCGCATCCCGCAACCCCCGCGAAGTCACTCCCGGTATTTATCCTGTAATCTTTGATGGTGCTGCTTTTGCGGATTTGCTACCCTGGGTAATTTGGAGTTTGGATGCGAGGGCGGCGGATGAGGGGCGATCGTTTATGTCGATCGCCGACGCAGAGGGAAAACCAGCGGGAAACCGCGCGGGAGAACAACTTTTTAGCCCGTTAGTGCAAGTGCAGCGCGATCCGGCTCATCCTTTGCTGCGATCGAATACTTTTTTCGGCGACGGATTGAGCAATAACTATTTGGAAATCATCAAAGATGGCGTACCTCAAAGTTTGTCTTATTCCCGCTACTGGGCCGCACAAAAAGGCAAAGAGGCAAAAGGTGCTTATTACCCGATCGTAATGACAGGTTCCGACCAAAGTTTAGCAGATTTAATTGCTCAAACCGAGCGCGGAATTTTCGTCAGTCGAGCTTGGTACGTGCGCTACGTGAATCCGAAAACATTGGAAGTAACGGGAATGACTCGCGACGGTACTTTTTGGATTGAGGATGGCAAGATTGCTTACCCGATTAAAAACCTGCGTTTCAATCAAGTTTTACCTGATATGTTGCGCGATGTGGATGCAGTTAGTGCGGTGAAGCGTTACGGCGGCAGTGTCGTGCCCGGAGTGCGCGTGAAAGCTTTTAATTTCACCAGTATTACTGACAGTTTGTAACTCTGAGATATTGCACCATTTTCAATAAGCATTTTATGAACAGGCAAGATGCCTGTTCCACAAGAGATGATTTTTTTTGTGGAACGGGCATCTTGCCCGTTCTTGAGAATGGTGCAACATCTCAGTAACTCGCACATTATACCGTAGGGTGCGTCGCCCCAAACAATCTGTAATTAAAATCGAAAATCTGGTAGCGACGCACCCTACAAGCGGTGGATTTTACCAACTATCTTGACCTAAAACAAATTATATTGTAAACCCGCCCTCATCCTTTACTCTTATACAGCATATTCCATGTATATGCGGTACACACAATCTTGTCGTAAGTAAGGTGCGTCGCCACCGATCGATCTGCAAGTTCCATTGAACCTGCTCCGCAGCGACGCACCCTACATAACACGTACCACACAATTAAGGCTGCTACTGTAATTCATGAACCTGGAATATGCTGTAAATACAACATTAATCTCATCAAAAAATGCCTCAAGTAGATATACATCCAGTTAAAAATCAACAAGAATTAGAAGAGATGTTTTACCAGCGGTGGCTGGTTTTGCGATCGCCTCTAGGAATGGAGAGGGGCAGCGAAAAGGACAGCCACGAAGATACTGCTTTTCATTTAATTGCCATGTGCGATCGCCAAATCATTGGTTCAGCCCGACTGCGCCAATTATCCCCAAAATTAGGAAGCATCAGCTACGTTGCCGTCCTTCCTGAATTTCAAAATCGGGGAATTGGCACTAAATTAATTGCAGAATTAATCGCAAAAGCTCAGGAAAAAAATCTCAAAAGAGTGAGACTTATGTCTCGCATTAACGCCATTAAATTTTACCATAAACTCGGATTTTCCGAACAAGACAAGCCCTTTGACTTCCTCGGAATCCCGCACATATTTATGCAGTTAGACATTCAACCATGATTCCTGTAGGGGCGGGTTCACCAACAATATTTGTCAAAAACCGACAATCTCAAAAACCCGCCCCCGCCTATGTATTATGCACGATCTATCGGACACGCTTTTACACAGTTTCGACCAACTTTGGCAGCGAAACTGAAGGAGAGATTGCAAACTTTAACTCCTCCTTTTTCGAGTAAAAATGGAGATTTTCTACCGAATATTTGACAAATTCCGACTCTTTTTTAGCACCGCAGGAACCTTTAAGCCGAACAGTTTTTGTTTCATCTTTTACCAAATCGGCACGATAGGTGTACGTACCGTCGGCTTTTTCAAAGGTAATTTCAGCTAAAAAAGCATCATTTTTTGTGTCTAAATCGAGAATTTTGCTGGCGACTTTGTAGTTAAACCAATCCCACCCGTACAGCAGAATCAATTCTCTTTCCAAAACTTGGATAGGATTTGGCAAAATTCCCCAACCACGATAAACTTTATTCAAGCATTCGATATCGCCAGTTCGCGTTAAAATTGATTGGAACGACGCGCGATCGAGATTTCCGTAATATCTGCCATCAGGCAAATCGATCGCAGTCGGTGCAAAGCGGTGTCCCCCAAAGTGACTGGATCTCCAAACGCGAACATCATTCAATTCTAACTCAGAAGCTAAAGCCGTTGCTTGGGCATAAAAAGGATTGCCGTATCTCGCACAACACATATCGTGACTGCCGTGAGTGCAAACCAAAATATCTCTACTTGACTTGTTTTCGGTTTCGCAATCAGGGACTTCTCCAGCTAAATAGCTTTTGACAATTCCCGCTACTTTATCAAAACTATCTACATTAAATTCATGCTTTTCGTAACTGCCAAAAAGTTCCCCATCTTTATTGTCATAAATCAAAACTTTGCGCTGATTTGCACATTTGGTTCGATCGTTATTTATCAACAAAAATCGGATTTTCTGTTTTGAATGTTCTACTTCCTCTACCAAATCCTTGAGATTTTGGGAAATTTGTTTAGAATTAAACGCTTCAGATTCCCAAGGTAAACCACATTCAATTAATATATAGGTTTGGTAATTACTACCGCTGCCAATAATATCCTCTTCAACGCATTTAGAAGCATCAGCACAAAAAAACTTATCCATCATAGTTTTACTCCTTGTCTGTGTCAGAAATTGCTCTTTTTACAACCCATTTATAAGAACTCATGTTCTTCTCCAATTTTAACCAACAAAAATAATTCCTTCAACTACCAGCTTCGACAAAAGTGGCACTACATCTATTTCCCAATCATAATCCGGCAACCAATCCATAACATCTTCCCCAGTAAAAAACTCCGTACTAAATAAATTGTCCGTAAATTTAGCTGTGATTCCTCTCAGGGATACTTCTTTACCTGCAACAACTATTTTGTATCCGCCACCATCAGATAATTCGTGAATTCTCACCCGCTGAAACTTGGGAATTCTAAACTTGGTTTGCACACCATAGGGCAAAATATTGAATCCTGCTTGATGAGGCAAAGAATATTTGGCAACAGGTTTTCCTAAACTGTCCAGATAACTGCTATACTCATCTGCAAGATTTTTACTGTTTGCGTAGCGGTGCAATTGGGCAATTAAACTGTTGACATTTGCATTGATAGAATCTGCGTTTGTTCGTAGCGGTAAACTTTTGCGCCAATCTGATTGTTCGCGCAATTCGCCAACCAACCATTCTAAAAAGTCAATTCCGGTTTTGCAATGTATTCCTAATGTTAAATGCAGCGATGGTTCTTCGCAAGCAACTGCATAATGCCAATGTCCGCGCGGTATGTAAAGCACATCCCCTGGATGTAAAATACAGCTTAAATATGCTTCGGTTTCTGGTGGTGGAAAAGATGAGGATTTTTGATCTTTCAGCGGATACTTAATTGTGTCTTCAAATACATACCATTGCTTGATTCCGTCTACTTGCAATATAAAAACTTCGTGGGTGTCATAATGGGAAAAAAAGCCTTGTTTTTCCGGCCAGGAACAGTAGGCATTTACTTGATTTCCATAGCCAATATCTGATTTTATTTCTGCAGCAAAGTGAGCGATTTCGGGAATTAGTTTGTGTACTTCATTGATAATTAAAGTTGCTCCCGATTGGCAGGATTTGATGAGGTTTTCATTGGCGCTTTCATCGAGGACTTTTCCTCCTATTGCTAATCGAATATCGGGATATCTTAGTTGGTGAAAGTTCAGGATATAGTTGAGTTTTTCCCAGGAAAATAGGTGTGCAAAATTTTTCTTACCTTCGCTGGGGATCGAAACTGCTTTGGTTGTCCAATTGTTGTCTAAAAATTCTTTGAGATTGTATGGTTGCAATAGGTTGGCGATCGATCGCATAATTCTTTATGACAATTTTTATCAATAAAATTTGAACAAATTAATTTTTAGAGGCAATGCCCCTATAGTTATCCCCCAAGCAAGGAGTACCATCTATTACTTCTTGCTTGGGGATGCGAAGTCTAACAGAAAAGACTTTTAATTATTCGTTGCTAACATCGCTACCATCAGAATCAACATTCAGATGAGATGAGAGGTTTTTAGCTGTTACCTGCTTGGCAATTTCCTTGACTTCAACTTGAATTTTGCTGGCACGGGATTGTTTGAAAGTCGATCCGTCAATTTGCTTTGACATAAATGTCTCCAAATGTAGTAAACCGATCTAGCTCAGATGTTCCTTAACAATTGTGTTGAGGGTTCAATCTCAAGCTCTAAGTACCTTAGCATAAAGTCAATAAATTGTGCAAGCAATTAATAAAGATTTTCAATAGTTGAAAAACAAGCTCATCCGCAAGATTGAGATATCAAGTCGATCGTGAGAGCTGAAGTCCTGTGAAAGTCAGAGTTTTAAGGTTTAGCGCCTATGTTCCCGCAGTCAGCGCTGTAAATAGAGAGATGGAAATGCGATCGCTTGTTGAATATTATTAGTAATAAGCTAGGATTAGTAAACCGACGCATCTGCCTTAAGGTAGATTATTTTTTTGAGACTTAGGATGAAAACCAGCTACTATGGTGATCGGTCAGTTATTCAGTTGTCAGTAGTAACCACTAACAATTAACAATTAACAATTAACCAATAACCAATAACCATTAACAAATGAATCAATATTTTGCTACAGTTGCGCGCGGTTTAGAAACTATTGCCGCCCAAGAATTAGAACGTTTAGGGGCTCAGGATGTCAAGCCAGATTTTACTGGGGTTTACTTTGCGGGCGATCGCACTTTATTGTACCGCGTCAATCTTTGGTCGAGAACAATTTTTCGAGTGCTAATGCCGATCGCCGAATTCCGGTGTTACAACTCGGATATGCTCTACCGCGAAGTGCAGAAAATCCCTTGGGACGAATACTTGTACCCCGAAAATACTTTAGCAGTAAACTGCACGGGCGGCAACGAAAAGTTGAACCACACTCACTATACAGCTTTGCAGGTCAAAAATGCGATCGCCGACCAACAGCGCAACCAATTTAATAAGCGTTCTAATGTTGATGTAGAGCATCCCGATTTGCTAATTAACATTCACATTCATCAAGATAGAGCTATTTTAAGTTTAGACAGTTCCGGCGGCAGTTTGCACCGCCGGGGATACCGACCGGCGATGGGGCTTGCTCCCCTCAAAGAAACCCTAGCTGCGGCTTTGTTGGAGATGGCAGAATGGACGCCAGATTTGCCCTTTTTAGACCCGATGTGCGGTTCGGGAACTTTGCCTTTGGAAGCGACTTTAAAGGCGTTGAATATTGCACCGGGATTGTTTCGAGAAAAGTTTGGATTTATGACTTGGCGGGATTTTGACGAACCTTTGTGGGATAAATTGTGGGCCGAAGCTGAAAACGGCGAATTGCCGGAGCTTAAAGAGGTGATTGCAGGGTGCGATCGCGATTCCGATATGTTAACTCAAGCTCGCACGAACGCGCAGCAAGCCGGTATTTCCGGTAAGATTCAGTTTGCTCAAACCGAGTTATCCCAGTTGGAAGCACCAGCAGACAGAGGCGTTCTGATTTGCAATCCTCCCTACGGAGAACGCCTGGGAGATGCTAGCGAATTGGGAGATTTGTACAAGATGTTGGGGGATATTTTTAAGAATCGTTTTAAAGGTTGGAATGCGTTTATTTTGACGGGAAATAAGGAGTTGGGTAAAAAGGTGGGACTCAGGACATCCAGGCGAATTCCGGTTTTTAATGGATCGATTCCGTGTACTTTGCTCAAGTATGAGCTTTATTAAATACTTGTGGAAAATGTCTCACTAAACAAACTTGGCAATAGCCAATATTAATTGATGGTTAAATCTGTAGAGCCTACTAATTTGGCTACTTCCGCTCGACTTTTTCCTTCACTTAGATACCTGATTGCTGATAGTCTCTGTCGTATATAGCCTTTCTCAGAAAGATGAGGTACTATCCGGCATAGGGCATAGGGCATAGGGCATAGGGCATAGGGCATAGGGCATACCTCACTTTTTTGAGAACCGCTGTATATTATGCTTGCTGATTCTTGTAATATAGTCGCTGCCACTGCTTTTTATCTAGGCTTACTAATCGCAATCTTTGGCTCAGATTCATTGAGATTTTCCTCGCTTTTTTTTAACTATAGAATTTTCTGTACTCTTTGAGCGGGAAAAGAGTATAGTTCCCAACAAAAAAACACCCCCGCAGAGGTGCTTTTGCTTACCAGGTAATTTTTATAGCCAACTGACTCAACTAATGCCTTCCTCATCCGCTGGGTCTCCGTAGGGGTCTTCGCTGGCCGGGCTCACATTGTCGAACTGTCCTGCATCCGCTACGTTGTCGGCGGGGTCGCCGTAGGGGTCTTCGCTGGCCGGACTCACGTTGCCGAACTGTCCAGAATCGGCGTTGTCGGCGGGGTCGCCGTAGGGGTCTTCGCTAGCCGGACTCACGTTGCCGAACTGTCCGGGATTTGAGGTATCTTCGTAATTGCCGTCAGGATCGACTTGCTCGCTGTCTGGCCCGACGATCGCATCTTTTATCTTCCGCAAAAATCCGTCTACCATGATAAAGTTCCTCTTTTTTATGTGTTGAAAAATGGCTGTTTTAGATTGGGAATCCCAGATTTAATTGAAAATCTTAAATCGTCCATCTAAAATTTCAAATTGTTTGGTTACTGTGCCGGAACAGCAGTTTTAGCTTCCGGCAAGCTAGTGAGGTCTTTACCTGTAGTTTGGTTGTTGTACCCCTGGAAGTCCCGGTAAGCCGATGCTTCCGACTCCGGCACTTTAATTCCTTCTGGTGGCGGCGTTACCCAGTGAACTTGTTTCTGAGCGTCACGGTAGTAAACGCGACCGTTTTTGGAAAGGTAATGTTTTCCCTGCGGCCCCTGTTCTTGTTTATTTTTGTGCTGATTGTAGATGTAGTAAAGGGCGGCCGCTCCTACTAAAGTAATCGCTACTTTTTGAGTATTGCTCAGTCCTTTTTTTGCTTGGGGCGAAGGACTGGCGGGGCGATTTGCGGGCGCTCCAGCGCGAGTATTGTCTACTGGGGGCGGGGGAGCAGAACTTTCCTGGCTGGAACCGCAAGCAGTGACAAAGGGAAATGTGAGCAGCGTTGTCAGCAGCAGTGCCATGAAGCGCGATCTTTTGGGTTCGGGGTAGACTTTATTCATTGCCGCTCCGAGTTCGTTGGGATTGCAGGTGTGGTGTGTTTTGGCAGGGTTGAGGAACCTGAGCTGCCGCCAACAGTTTTGATAATCAATTAATTTCTCAAACCTATTTTGACAAAAGTAGTTGCTGAGAACTTACAACAGCGCAGGTACGGTGTTGCGTATCTATTTTAATCATCGTCAATTTTTTATAAAATTTCATCCTTCTAAGGACATAAATAGAATTTTTTTTTATTCAGCCCGCAGGTATATGCACGCTGCACCCGGGCGGGTACAAGTCAATTCCGCAATCAGGGCAAATTTTTGTGAAAATTCTGGAGAGACCGATCGCCCTACTGTAGCAATATATCAACCGCAAAAGAAAGCTAGGAAAGCTTTTCAGAACTTTTATGAAATTTAAAAATTTACTTGCTGCTGCTTTGTCGATCGCAGTTATATTTACTGTCACCAAATATATACCTGATTCAACTCAACAAAACCAAATCAAGCAATTGCTGGAAACCAAGCAATGTCCAGAATGCAATTTCAGCAATGCCAACCTGAAGGGACTTGACTTACGAGGATTTAACTTGCAGGGCGCAAACCTCGAAGGTGCTAATTTGTCGGGAGCCAAATTAGCCAATGCTAACTTAAAAAATGCTAACTTGAATAGAGCCAACCTCACCGGAGCAGATTTGGGCTGTAGCGGCATTACTTTCAACCTTGATGCGAACGATCGAGGAGCAAATATGGATTTTAATGTCACCGCTGTTCCCGAAAAAAATAACCCAGAAAATGCAGTAGTTGGTTTCAACATGAAAACGAGCGATCGGGGAGCGACAATGCGTTTAAATCTGCCGGGATGCGCTGACTTCGAGAATGCTAGCTGGCAAGAAACTAAAATGCCCGATGGCAAAATTCATCCTTAATTGCAGCAACTACAGGAATTTGCTGTGTCATCATTTGTCAACTTCTTTTGATTCTTTCCGCTCTCTCTTTCTCTTTCTCTGTGTCCTCTGTGGCCTCTGCGGTTCATTAAAAGAAACCGCCGTCTGAATAACAGACAGCGGTTTTTTAAGTAACTAACAGCCCCTAAAATTAGTGAGCAGAACCGTTACCGTGATACTTGTCAGTATCGTAGAAGCCGTTTTTTGTGCCGAAGAATAGACAGCAAACGGTGAAAACTGCCGTCAAGACTGCTAAAACTAACTTAACGTCCATAATTTACTGTCTCCTGTTGAGTGAGTGAAAATACTCAGATTGTAGAATCTTTTTGGCTGGCGCGGCCATCTACCAGCGTAGCGCCAGATTTGCTGGGATGCTCGCTGGTGCGGCAGTTTCCTGACGGCGAGACGATTCGGGGAATTATTGTCGAAACCGAAGCTTACGGCCCGGGAGACCCCGCTTGTCACGCTTACCGACAGCGCACTTCTCGCAATGAGGTGATGTTCGGGCCTCCGGGTATGAGCTACGTTTACCTAATCTACGGGATGTATCACTGTTTTAACGTGGTGACGGATGCAGAGGGAGTTGCTAGTGCTGTGCTGGTTCGAGCTTTGCAGCTAAATGCGGTTCCCAAAGCGTTCTCGCACATCCCCGAAAAAAAGCGATCGCGCCTCGCCGCCGGGCCTGGGAAACTGTGTAAGGTGCTTGAGATCGATCGAACTTTAAGCAGTTTTCTCTTGGATGCAGGCCAACCGCTCAGGTTAGAACACCCGAGTGCGGAATTTCAGCAAGCGATCGAGTCAGGTACGATTAATATTGTGCAAACTACGCGGATCGGAATTTCGCAAGGGATGGATTTGCCTTGGCGTTGGTATATTGGGAACTGTGCGGCTGTATCTACATTCAAGTAATGTCAAAGATGTCAGTGTAAATTTTGTCACTTATCTCAATCAAATTATGGCTTACTCTTCTGAAAATCCGATCGTACAACTCAAGAAATGCCTAACCCTGGTTCAGGATGTTAGCACTCACACCGAAGCCAACCGGGCCTTCGAGCAATTGTGCGGGATTATCGATGCTGAAAACCCAATGGCGGCGCAACTTTTGGAGATGCTGTGGGAAGAAGCTATTATGGCTAGGCGATCGGCTTTATTCTGGCAGCAAATGAGCGATGTTGAGAAAGATATGGCTAATAGAATGATGGAAAATATGACGCAGATGCGGCAGAATTATTTGCGGTTGATGCAGGAAATGTAGAAAGTAATTGGTAAGTCCGTGTTTGTAATGAGGACTAAAGTCCTCTCTTTATCAATAAAGTTATCTAGATGTAGGGTGCGTCAGCGCTGATATTTGAGGCGGCTCAAACAGTTTGTTTCCGGGGCACCCTACAATAAATTCTGCTACTTCATTAAAGCAGCGCCGCGGTTGTAAAGTTCCCGCGCGTAATCAGTCCAAGTTCCCTGTCCCCAATAGCGGAAACAGCTTGTTTGTAGCAGCAAGTTGTAAAGCAAAGCTTGCTGGTATTCAAACTGCTTGGTAACTGCCGCATCTTGCTGCACCAGCGGGTCGTATTTTTTGTGAAATGCAGCGCTGAGTAGATTCATCGGTTCCAAGACGTTTTCGTAGCCTTTTACCCAACTCAAATCGTTAGTCCAAGAAGCACCATCCATGTGAAAATTATAGTCGGTTTGCTTGAGTTGGTCGATCGCACTTTCGACCTTTTCCGGCGTCGCACTGTCGGGATCGACTAACTGCCAGATTTTGTGCTGGTTAATCCCCTGACAAATCGGATAATCATCAGGATTAACACCCGCCGCTTCAATTATCTCCAAATATTCAGTTCCGTTTAAACCGACAACACCGGATTTTCCCCCGCCTTGTTCGCGGTTTTCGTGCCAAGCTTTGACAAAAGCGCTGGGAAATTCATTCATCATCACGCCGCCATTTTCCCCGTCGGCAATCTGAGTAACTAAAGAAGGAACTGTGACACTGCCAATTTGCTGCTTATTGCGTCCTTTTGCTTCGTAATACGGCTGCATTTGACCGACCAATTTTGTATCGGAACCTTGGGTTTTAATCAAAGCCGTGATGCTAATTGTTTCGCCGCGAGAATTGCGGGATTGCAAACGATTGGGAATATATTTTTGGTCTTGCAACAATCCCGAACCGTCGATATTTTCTACAGAATGTTCCTGCACCATCAGCCAGCGATAGCCGCATTCTTTCAAAGCTTTGATGTATTCGTAAAGCGTGTCAGGGTGATTGGGAAAGTGCATTTCTGGGGGCGAAAAACCTTTAACGCGCTTCAGGGCATCTAAGCCAAAAATGGCGGCAAAATGATGTTGCCATGCTTGAATTTGGAGTTTGATGTCGGGAATTGGAGTTGAGGGAATGACGGCGTGACTCCACATTGTCCCCAGCCATTCTACGTGAGGTTGATATTGAGGATCGCAGGTAATTCGCTTGAGATTGTCGAAGATATCGTCGCGCCCCATTTGGCGCAATCCCCACAATAAATTGCCCGAATAGTCGAGCATAATTCGCGGGTTGCAACCTTCACCAATCAGTTGTGGGATGAATTCTCCCATGCGAGAATAGCACCAAGCAAACACTCCGGCATTGTGGTTATCTCCTTGGTTGGGATGTTCAAACATATGCTGGAGATTGCAGATTAGTTCGCCGTTTGCACCGGCTGGAATTGTGGGTTGGTGCATATGCAGGGCGCAGGCAAATCCGGCTTGAATGTTTTCGAGGCGCAGATTTGTGGTAGGTAGAAAGACTGGTTCTTTGCTATTGGCTGCGGCATTGATTTCTGCTTCGGAACCGCAAATATTGGGCAATCCTGAGTTGATTTCTTGTAAAATGGGTAAATTGGGAGATTGTGCGATCGCAGGCATAAATTTTTCTCAACAATTGTGGAGCGGCACTGTCTGCTATTGCTAAAATAGCTAGATACTTTAACAGTAGCAGAGGAAGTCTGCAAAAGATAAATTTCACAACATAAGTCCGGGAGCGCGGAAGCCCCAAATCACGGGTCAAATGTTTAACACATTTCAAGTAAATACGCGAGGTATATTATGAAATACGAAATCAAGGTTTTGGAACCAACGGATTTGTGGTACATCCAAAATAACATCAATCCAGAAACCAATAAGTTTTACCATCCCACTAAGAATATTCCCCTCGTTCAGCAAGTAGAAATTAACTTGAATAATTCGGGAGCGATTATTCAAAAAGGTGCGCTGCATTGGTGTATGGGGAAATTAACTGCCGGTGTTTATAAAACGGATAACCGTTTGAAAGATATGTGGGTATCTTTGACAACGGAAATGGACTACAACGCTCCCGTATATCAAGGGACTGGTACGGTGAAACTGGAACCGAGACAAAAAGGGAATTTCCTGCATTATACGCCGATCGAGCTTTTGGATGCGGAGCAGTGGGAGTTTGATGACGGTATATTTCAGTTTTGTTCGGACAATGTAGTTATCGGTGCTAAAAAACTCAAATTCCGACAAGTGGCTGCTTCTAATGACGGTAGGTGGAGAATTGCTGTTACAGCTTTGCGCGAGCAAAAAGCTACTGTTGTAGCAGCTACAAGTTCACCGGCTAAGGTTGTCGAACTCAAACAAGGTGAAACTTTGATAGCTGATTGCGATTTGGTTAAAGGATTTACCAAGGGGATTGAAGAAGATTATCGAAAATTAGGTCATTTTGGCAAAGGCGGCGGGGAGGGTTATGTTTGGTTTTATCAGGGGAAAGGTAAATTGTTAGTATGTGAAAATGATGCGATGGGTTTGGGTTGAGTTGTTGGATTGTTGTCGAGCGGGATGAGAATTATGAGTGGGATTTATAGCCTTTCTCAAAAAGATGAGGTATGACTGACAGCTTATATAATCACTGAAATAAGAGGGCTAAAGCCCAACTACGTACCTCATGTTTCTGAGGACCGCTATAAGATAAGGAGGAAGAAACATCGCACACAAATTTCCAGGCATGAAAGTGTCTGATATTCTCAAAGGTAAAAAAGGTAGTATAAAATAAGCACAGCTTCCGGCAAGTTCGCCAAGTTGGGAAGAATTTAGCGAAATGATATGGGAGCAAATAGAAAGAGGTGAAAAAAGAAAATATACCAGGCTTTAGGATGGTTCGCAAATTGTCGATCGATCGGAGATTTGATAGATGAAAAATAATGGATTTGACCGACTAATATTATTTTTGCAAAAATTGGAAAAACCGGCTATCGATTACAGTTTAGCGCATCATCGCGATGAAGCTGTGATGGTGATTGTGGCTGTACCTGGGGAACGGTGGGAAATTGAATTTTTGAGTGATGGTTCGGTGGAGGTAGAGAAGTTTGTCAGTAATGGAGAGATTGCTGGAGAAGAAGCTTTGAGTGAGTTATTCGATCGATATTCGGAACGAGACGAGACAAATGGCGATTTGGCTCAAAAGATTGAGTTGACAAATGCGATAAAATGAGTTAAATTTTGCGGAATTTGCGATCGAGTTGCCACAATTTCGACAGGCTCAACCGATGCTTTTTCCTTTGAAGGAGAGCTTGCAGCTTCGCCTCGATGATATCCTTCCCCGTTGGGCTATTGCCAGTTATCGCCCAAATCGGTCTCAACTTCTGCTAGCTGCGCCTATTTTCCCTGTATTCCCAATGGCCGACTTGCTTATCTGCCTAGAAATCATATACTTTGTCAAGTTAAGAAAATATTTTTTTGATTTATCCAGGAGCGAGAAAAAAAAATGTACATAGTACAAATTGCCTCGGAGTGCGCCCCCGTCATCAAAGCAGGGGGTTTGGGCGACGTAGTTTACGGTTTGAGTCGGGAGTTGCAGAATTCCGGTCACTGCGTCGAGATTATTCTACCCAAGTACGACTGCATGAGGTACGACCACATTTGGGGACTTCACGAGGCCTACCGGGATTTGGCTGTGCCCTGGTACGGCGGCGAAATCCTCTGCGATGTCTTGTGCGGCTGGGTGCACGGGCAGTTGTGTTTTTTCATCGAACCTCGCTCTCAAGATAACTTTTTTAATCGCGGCTGTTATTACGGTTGCAATGACGACAATATGCGGTTTGCATTTTTCAGCAAAGCCGCTTTGGAATTTTTGCTCAGAAGCAACAAGCGTCCCGATGTGATTCACTGTCACGATTGGCAAACTGGTTTGGTTCCAGTCATGCTGTTTGAAATTTACAAATACAATTGGATGGAAAATCAGCGAGTCTGCTATACCATTCACAATTTCAAACATCAAGGCATGGGAGGTGGCGATATTTTGCAAGCCACGGGTTTAAATCGAGATGATTATTATTTTGAGTACGATCGCCTCCGAGATAATTTTAACCCTTTTGCCATCAACTTTATGAAAGGTGGGATTGTTTACTCGAACTTTGTCACCACAGTTTCGCCGCACCACGCTTGGGAAGCTCACCTCGGCGAGTTTGGCTACGGTTTGGGTCACACTTTGCATTTGTATCAAGAGAAGTTTCGCGGGGTGCTCAACGGCATTGATTATGACGTGTGGAATCCAGAGAGCGATCGCTATATTCCCCACCACTACACTCAGGAGGATTTGGCAGGAAAAGCCAAAACTAAAAAAGCTTTGCGCGATCGGCTGTTACTGCGCGATGCTGACAAGCCTATTATTACCTTTATCGGCCGTTTGGACGACCAAAAAGGCGTTCATCTCGTCCACCATGCAATTTATTACTCTCTGAGTAAGGGAGCGCAATTCGTGCTTTTGGGTTCCGCGACGGAGGCGGGAATTAACGCTCATTTCCAGCACGAAAGACAGTTTTTAAATGATAATCCAGACTGCCATTTAGAACTAGGTTTTAATGAGGAACTGTCGCACTTAATTTATGCGGGTGGGGATATGATTGTGGTTCCCAGCAATTACGAACCATGCGGGCTGACTCAGATGATCGGTTTGAGGTACGGTACTGTTCCTGTGGTGCGGGGAGTTGGCGGTTTGGTGAATACTGTGTTCGATCGAGATTACGACACCCGCCACCTCCCGGAAGAGCGCAACGGTTACGTATTTTACCAAACCGACTACTCGGCTTTAGAGTCGGCGCTCGATCGGGCGATCGGATTGTGGTATGACTACCATGATGAATTTGAAAAACTAATGCTTCAAGGCATGAGTTGCGATAATTCCTGGAAATATCCAGCTAAAGACTATGTGGAAATTTACGAGCTAATTCGACACAAATAATCAGTAAGGGCGGCTTTTGCCAAAGATATTTTCTATACCTTTAGGAATAGATAAAGCCACCCTTTTCTAACCAGACAGAGATAATGTTTTGAGTAAAAATGCGGGGGTGGAAAGTACGAATGCAGATTGTAGGGTTTCCTTGCCTGTCATTCCCAAGTGCGATCGCCGAAGATAAGGGTATACAAATTAAACGGTTGGTTTTCACCCGCCCTTACACAAAATGAACTCACAACTAGAACAACAAGTAACGATTCTACAAGACGAAACAGCAGCGGCCGGAAATTCTGCAAACCCAACAGTTGAAACTCCTTTATTCGCTTCAGAATTTGCAACAGAAGAAAAAGTCAGAGTGGAAGAGTTCAAGATTAGCGCCGACAGTATAATTGCTAAAGTCAAAGAACTAATTGAGCAAGGAAAACTCCGCCGCCTCGTCATCAAAAACTCGCAAGGGCGGATTTTGGGAGACATTCCGCTGATGGCGGGATTGGTGGGCGGCGTTGCAGGATCGGTAGTCTTTCCAATTGCTGCTGTACTTGCTACCGTTGGGGCAGTTGCGGCTCATTTGACTGTAGCCATCGAGCGCAAAGAGTAAAATTTTTAGAGGTGAATAGAAACGCAGAACTTCTACCCAACCCCTCTCCTTGCATGAGAGGGGTTTTAAAATTTTTTACCTCCCAACCCTTACAGGGAAAGGGGGTTTGCGAGTAGGTTTGTAACGGTTAAATTTACCGAACAGAGATAACCTGGGTCACATGACAGACAGACTATACTCTGTTTCAGTAAACATCTTTTATCGCTGAGAGTTTACCTCCTCATACCTCGATACTACTTACGTGGATTAGGCTTATTTCTCATCTTAGAGTTTGCAGACTGATCGGAAACTTCAGCAGTTTCTACCTCAGACGTAGTAGATACCTGCTCATTAATCAATTGTTCTTGCCCATCCTCAACAGACTTATCTATTTGAGCATCCTCAAGGACTTCTTCTGAAATATCTGACTCCTCTGCTTGAGCTTCGACAGTTTGTTCTTGACTCGCTAAAAGCCCTGCATACTTGATTCTCTCTAAACCCATTTGAAATCCTGTGTAATCGTGGATCGTTTTATTCATTTCGACATCAAGCTTGTAATCACGACGCAAATTTTGGCTCGCATTCTGAATTGCTTCGATTTCCTGAGGTGACTCATTTTCTATATTGCTTTTTAGAAGATCCTCGATCTCGTCAAGCAGAATAACACCATCCTCACGTTTTGCAGAAACGGGATGAAGTACAATAAAATTCTTCTTTAAACGCTCTATTTTTTGTGAAAGCATTTCTTTGATCAATCTCTTTTGAGCACTACGTTGCATAAGGTTCAACTTCTTAAACAGAATTTTAAAGTTTTCTCCAAAATTTTTCAATGCCTTAGATTGATTCTCATCTAGCTCACCTCGTTTCTGTGACCACTCATTTACCACTTGAATAACATTCCTAGCAAAGCCAGCCTTACTAACTTTCAATTCCTTGTAAAAAGATTCTGAAACACTTTCTTGTATGGCATCAAGAATAGTCCGGTCATCAATCTTGCTTAAAATCAAACCTTCAGTTAAAAAAGAAACTTCTGTTTGATCTACTTGTAGAAATTCCTGTAAGTAAAGCTTCGTTGCTTCTATGCAGATTGGCAAGGGAATAATATCTTCTATCTCAAGTTTTACGGTCGCATTATAAGCAACCAAATAAAATTCCTCTTTGAGATCGCCAAGCTGAAGAATGAATTGCTCTTTAATTAAAGGCCTTCTATGTTGCCCTATTTTACCTAATAATTGCTTTTTAGCATCATTACCACACTTATCACTGTCCAATAGAACGATAACTGCTATTTGCTCAACGTGTCTTCCACAAGCTAGATAGACCATGTAGGGAACTTGGTTAGCTCCCCCTGAGTCAACAATCGTGATGTGGTTTAAATCTAAAGTTTCTAATTTAGATACATCAATAACTCGAAGGTATCTTGCAGCCCCGGCAATAATAATTTGATCGCCAATGCCTTCGACCATTAAATTGCAATTACCAATAAAAACTGATTCGCCAATATGAGGACCTATCGAAGACCTTAGAGGTTCATAACGGTTTTTGGCAAAATCCTTAACTACTCGTGTTCCCTCATCCTCATTTCCCTTCTGTAAGACTCGAATACGTTGAGTATGATTCTTATCAATTAAAAAAGGAGAGTGAGTTACGTAAACTACCTGAATAGGGTGAGTTAAATGTGAACCTGGTTCGGGACTTGCAAAGAGATCAAATACTTTAAGTAAGTCTTGTTGGGCTTGACTAGATAGGTAAGCATCTGGTTCATCCATCAACAGTATCTCAGTTTTATTGTGATGGGGTTCATGAGAGCGGTATTCAATATAATAGCTGAGAAAGAATCGTAATCCTTGGCTCCTTTCATCAAATGAATATTCAGTTCCTGTCCTATCAGTTATGGTAAAAACTAAGTCATAGTCTCTTGCCACTACTTTTAGACAAAAGTTACGATCTTGAACCCAATAGTTGGGAAAGTTTAAATTAATGGCTAATTGGTGGTTAATCTTATCAATGATTCCATTTGCAAAACCTTGCATTCCATTTTGAATCGCGTCAGCCAGATTAAGTAAAGAATTGGTATCGACTTCAGCAATTTTGCAAATCAATTTGTAAGCTAGCTTGAATTCTTTCTCTCTTCTTGCTTTCTCTATATCGCTCAAACTGACTTCATCAAGTGCTGAGATAATTGACTTTAGTGAAGTAATTGCTTCATATTCAATTTCTTCCCTTTTTTCACCACCCAGATGGCGAATTCTAGTAATTAATTCTGGATTATTGCTAAAAACATCAAGTGCCTTTACTATTCGGTTTCTTTGCTCTCTATCTAAAAGCTCAAATTTTTTACTGCCTGAATAATCTTCTCGATCCAACTCAACGAGTTTTTTAATGGGAACGCTTGATGGAAGGGCCACATTAGACTCAATTCTAAACGGTCGAGGAAGTAGTTTTTGTAACTCAATGACCTGTTTTTCTCCTAGTTTGTATGGTCTGTAATCTCCTTTTTCCGGCAAATAAAACGTTAAATTGTCAACATTATTGCGGAATATAAAAAATTTATCGAAAATAATTTTATCAGGAATTTCTATGATTTTTCTTACACTGGCTTCTTCAGGCTTAGAAAGACCAGACCATTCAGAACCAAAGTCAGGGTATTTTAATTCGTTCTTTTTAACCGTAAAAAGTGGAGAATAGCGACAGAAATCGCTGGGCTCAATATTTTTTACAAATAAAGCCTTCTCAATGGCACTTAACAAGTGAGATTTGCCCGATTCATTCGCACCAACAATTGTTGTAATCTTGGATTCTATGGGAACTTCAATATATGGGTAAAAAGCATCATTGATCAGCTCCCAAGGCTTAGGCTTCACCGTGTTATCATTTTTTCTTATGAAGTCGTCATTGAAGGATTTATAGAATCGAATGAAAATTGTCTTGAGACGCATAGGGTTAGAGTTGATTGTACACTTGTGATTTTTTATTTTTCAGTTATATCATCGGTCTAATAGCGTGATTCAGAGGCTTAAACTGCCAACTTGCTACTATAATACACTAATACACCTCTAGAAGAGACGAGACTGCGAAATTTAAGGTTACTTAATGCGAAACCTGTATCCTTTCCAGCCTAACGCCCCCGATCGGGAGAACTATAGTTCGAGGCAAGACGGTTCAATTTCCCCTGAAATCACGCTTTAACCCACCAAGCTGCGAAATTCAAGTTCAAGGGGTTAATTCTCAACTTATTGTCAATAAGCATGGCTAGAATAACGCAAAGTCGTTAACATAACGTTGACAGGGGTAGCTTGGGGGGTTATGTTTCCCAACTTTTCAGTAGCGCAAATTCTCCGGTACTTTCGCCGCAGGCTGGTCTAAATAATTGTAGACAATCCGCGAAATTCGGCGCACAAAATCTCTCACGATCGGGTCATTGTAAGGACGTTTGACAAAGATTGCCGCTAAATAACGCTTGCCGTTCGGCATATCAATAATTCCCGCATCGCCCACCACAAAGCCGATATCTCCGGTTTTGTCAGCAATCACGGCTCCTGCGCCTAAGCCCGAAGGAAGCAGCGTTCTAGTTGTTGTACGCCGCAATAATTCTAAAGCCTGTTCTCGACTCGATTCAGAGACTAATTTATCGCCAGACAGCATCGCCAGCAGCTTTACCATATCCACAGAACTTGTGGTATTTGTTCCTTGAAAATCGCCGAGCCAATTGCGAATTCTGGTGTCAGTTAATCCCCAACTGCGAAAACGCTCGTTGAGTTTAGCAATTCCCCCCAAACGTTCAATAATCATGTTTGTTGCTGTATTGTCGCTGATGGTAATCATTTTATCTACGGTTTCTCTGATGCTAAACCGAGTTCCATCTGGTTCGTCTTGCATAGTTCCAGAGCCGCTGGCAACTAAGTCAGACTTCATAACTAATGTTTCGTCCAGGCTAACTTTTCCCGCGTCTACATCTTGATAAAAGGCTATCAGAATCGGTAATTTGATTGTACTCGCGGCCGGAAATACGCGATCGCCCTTGATGTCTAAATAGTCTCCTGTATCTAAATCCAGAAAAAACATTCCGGCGCTGAGGGATCTGTACTGTTCGATCGCACTTTCAATCTGAGGCTTAATTGCGCTCATTTCTGAACCTGTTCGCATCGCCAAATCAGCAGCATAGTTTCTGGGATTTGCTGAAGAAACTGTTGGTATAACTTGACCGGGTTTTTGTTCGATCTGGGTAATAGCTGTAGGTAGAACAGACTCGTTGCCCGCTATTTGTTCTGGATTCGGCAACTGAAACGACCAGCGAGTGGCAGATTCTCTAATGACTCGGACTTGTTGCGGGTCTAACTTATAACCGGGAGTTAATTGTATCACTAACCTGGTAGTTTCGGTGTCAAACTGCCCGACTCTAATTTGTTGAATAACTGAGTTGTAGCTTTGAGGAGTTTCGGGATATTCCAAGACTATTCCGGGCAAATCAATTACTAAACGGGTGGGATTGGCGATTAGCTTAACTTCCGGCTGAACTCCTGAATCTGTTGTTAAATTGAGTTGATTTTGGCTGGCATCGAAGTGCCAAGATGTTAGTGTATCAGCTTTTGCAGGCAGGGCGATCGACAAAACAGCAATTAAAGCAGGCAACAGCGATCGTAGTTTTGGAGTCATGTTTGAAGAGAAAGAGTTTAACGGTGGCAACGAGAAAGCGGCGGTAACAGCGTTCTCAACCGCTTTCGGCGCGAACCACATAGCATCATACAGTCAACTCTTGCCCGCAGCCGTAAATTTTATTATTTTCTTTGAGAATATTCGATTTCCGGGACTTATATCAAATCCGGTTATATTAGCTTTTTTTCTTTCTGTCTCGCGCAGGCGGACTAAAGTTTGTACAATCGCGAATTCTTTTCGCCGAATTCTTGTTTGGTCGGCGCAAATTTTCTTCGCCTTTGATGAGTTAAACTTGTGTTGTTGCCAGATTTCTAGCATCTTCGAGCGAGTCGATCGCGGCTTTGAGAAACACTTTTCCTTTAGCAACAAATCGGCGATCGCTCAAAGGATCGTAAGCTTCCCAATTACCGCTAATTTCGCGGTCGCACCACAAAAACCAGCAGCGGTAGATTTCCCCGCTATCTATATCATCGCACAATGCCAGCCAATCATCCCCCGTGAGAGCGCTGGCATCTAATGCTACCAATTCCACCCACGCAAGTGCAGTGCAGGCATCGATCGCCTCAGCATCAACGGAGTCAGATGTTGTAGCGGTAGGTTGCGGCGAGCAAAGTGTAGACTTCATAATTTCTCCTTAATTAAATTAAATCAATCAATGAATTTCCCTATTTATGGAACTGCCCCGGTACGGGAATTGGAAAAACTGTGTTTTGATGAATTTCTGATTGGTCAAATTTACCAGCCGCTGATGCTTCTGTTAAATTATTAAGTGTATTAATTGTGAAAATGGCGGCGGTTCCAAAAGCGGCCATTGCCAGTCTGTGTAAGATTTTGCTCATTTGGCTGCTCCTTTTTTGCTTGGTGTATCTACTCTAAAAATTTAAGCGGTCATTAGCGGCGAAGATTGGGGACTTAAGAAAAGTTTTTTATACTAAAATAGATTCAACTGTTGAATCCGTTATCAGGACAGAGTTTGAGGAGTCGATCGCCCACAAAACTACTCCAAGTAAAATGCCTTAAATTCCGGCTAGCTGACTATCTTCCTTAAAATCGCCTAAAATAGGAAGTTAAGGCGTTAAATTTCCTAGATTCCTTTCCCTTTCAGTGCAAGCGAAGTGCTCAAGTCAAAACGCGATCGCGGTCGCATTCTCACTGCCTCTGGCTTAAAGAAACTTAACGAGGCGCTCCAAGAATGGTCTGACCGATATAACATTAGAGGTACTCTGACTGAAATCGAGGCCGAGTCTGGCGTTGGTGCCGATACAGTCAGCAAAATTAAGCAGGGTAGAGAAGGTGCGGATTTGAGTAAAATTCGCCAGTTGTTCGCGGCTTTTGAGATGACTCTGGCGAATGGCGACCACCGATCGGCTAAACTAGACGATGCGGAAGATGCGGGTGAGTCGGACAATTTGCCTGCTGCGGGGGAAACAGCCAACAGCAGAAGTGTTAAAGTATTTGTCAGTTATCGCAGCGCCGAACCAGATCGCGAGTTGGGAAAACAGTTGGAAATAGCCTTAAGCGCGATCGGTCATACAGTTTTTACAGCAGAAAATAACATTAGATTGGGAGATAATTGGTTCGAGCGCATTAATTTATTCCTTAAAGAATGCGATTATTTGTTGTTGCTATTGCCGCCAACGGTCAGCCAAAGCGAACTGCTAACATATCAAGTTCAGCAAGCAAAAGAACTGCAAGATGCTCGCGCTGACAGAAGACCAATAATTCTCCCCATCCGCGTCGGTTTTCCGCTGAACGCGCCTCTAAATCACGACTTGCGGGGCTATCTTTACCGCATCAAACAGAGGGAATGGAAAACCACCGCCGACACTCCCATTCTGATCGAAGAAGTTCTGAATTTACTAGCAGAAGAACCCGCACCAGTTACCGAAGAAACGGAAAATTTAACGCCAAACCAGCTATTAGAAATTAGCAGCGACGAAACACCTCTACCCGCCGCCGAATCGGAATTACCGGGAGGACAAGTCGATGTCGCTTCTCAATTTTATGTAGAACGCCCGCCCATCGAAGAACGCTGCTATCAAACTATAGTGCAGCCCAGCGCGTTAATTAGAATCAAAGCACCGAGACAAATGGGCAAAACTTCCTTGATGGCAAGAATTTTGCATCACGGAGCCCGTCAAGGCTATTGCACCGTGCCGCTAACTTTTCAGTTAGTAGATAAAGGCGTATTTGCAAACTTAGATAAATTCTTAAAGTGGTTTTGCGCTTACGTCGGCCGCGAGTTGCACTTACCCAATCAATTAGACGATTATTGGGACGAGATTTTTGGCAGCAAAGTCAACTGCAAAGATTACTTTGAAAAATACATTTTACCGCAAATCGACAGTCCTTTAATTTTAGGATTAGACGAGATCGATCGCGTTTTTCAATATCCCGACATTGCCGAAGACTTCTTAGGACTGCTGCGGGCGTGGCACGAAGAATCAAAGCGGCGCGACATCTGGAAAAAACTGCGATTAATTGTAGTTCACTCCACCGAAGTTTACATCCCGATGAACATCAATCAATCGCCTTTCAACGTTGGGCTGCCAGTAGATTTGCCAGAATTCAACCATCAGCAAATACAAGATTTAGCAGCGCGCCACAACTTGAATTGGTCGGAAGCCGAAGTTGAGGAATTGATGGCAATTGTCGGCGGACATCCGTATTTAGTCCGAGTTGCATTATATCACATTTCGCGATCGGATTTGACACTCGATGAATTAAAAGAAACTGCGATCGCAGATGCTGGAATTTATAGCGACCATTTGCGCCGGCAGTTGTGGAATTTGGAAGAATATCCAGAGTTAGCGGAGGGGATGAGAGAGATTGCAGCGGCGGATAGTCCCGTGCAATTAAAGTCGATGGAGGCGTTTAAATTAGATAGTTTGGGGTTGGTGAGATTGCATGGTAACGAGTGCGTGCCGAGGTGCGAGTTGTACCGGCAATATTTTCGATCGCACTTAAGCGCGATCGTGTAAAATATAGAGCGATCGGCGGTTGAAATCGCTACTCTACAAACTCTCGTTCCACCAGAGAGGAACTAATTAATAATCAGGTCAACACTGCCCATGAACGATATTTTTTTGATAACTTCCGATAATTTATTAGACTGGATAACCGTGTTTGGTTATCTAGCTTTGACAGCTTTCATTGCATGGCGCGTGTTCACCACAAAGTAGATATATGTTAAAATTAGGTAAAATCATAACTAAATTAACTCCCGCATACTGTTATGTCGCCTGTTGAAAGCGTTGCAGCAATTCCGAACGATCTGATTTTGCGCTTGAGCATAGAGCAGTATCATGCGATAATTCAAGCTGGCATTCTCACGGATGATGACTCTGTAGAATTGCTGGAAGGTTGGCTGGTTTTCAAAATGCCCAAAAATCCACCGCATCGAGCAACTACTCGTCTTGTGAGAACAGCTTTAGAGAATATTTTACCTGCGGGGTGGTATGTTGATTCCCAAGAACCGATAACGCTATCTAACAGCGAACCAGAACCTGATATAGTGGTTGTTCGAGGGGAGACGCGACAATATCTCGATCGGCATCCTGGTGCTGAAGATATTGCCCTGATTATTGAAGTATCCGATACGACGCTTCAGCGCGATCGAACTGTAAAAAAACGGATTTATGCCCGCGCTGGAATTGCGATTTATTGGATTGTGAATCTTGTGGAAGGACTGGTTGAGGTGTACTCTCAACCTCTTGTTGAAGTTGAGCCGTCAGATTACAGTCAAAGGTTAGATTTTGGGCGATCGGCTGTTATACCGATTATTATTGAAGGAAGAGAAATTGGGGCGATCGCTGTGAATTCTATTTTGCCTTGAGATAAAATGAGTAAATCCTAAACTTGTAGGGTGCGTCAGACGAAGTTATAGGACAATTATTTAGGGTTTCGGATCTGACGCACCTTACTCATTGTGCCAGTTGCGGTAGATATTAAGAGATGTTTTAATCATGCAAGTAGCAGGCTTATAAAATAAAATGATTAACGAGCAACCGTGGGAAGAAATAAAAGAGTCTCTAAAAGTTGGAACTAAATTGAAAGGAGTAGTCACCAATCATTTTGGTTTTGGAATATTCGTTGCCCTTCCAGGGATAAAGTTTACGGGTATTGTTGAACTCGGGGATTTCAAAGATGAAGGTTTTATGACACGCGATGAATATCCAGCAGTTGGTTCATCAGTTGATGTAGTCGTGCGGGCATTCAAGGAAACGGGACAACAAATTCGGTTAGGGATAAAGCCCAGCCAGTTGAATTAGTCAAAATAATTGGGAGTGATAAATTGAAAGAAGGCATTGCTGAAAAGCGAGATGATGTGGAACGAAGTTCCAAGCATCTAGTCCTATTTTAATCCCAGGAATTAGCAACGCTTTCATCTGTTCATTACTCAGCACTTTGCTATAGCATACGGAATTTACCAAGACGTTAGAAAATTCCAATCTTCTGTAGCATCTGGGTCTAATAATGGTGGCGGTTGATTGGGTTGTTCGAGTAAGGTTTGATATTCTCCTGAATCAACCCATTTTAGGAGTTCCGAAGCGCGCATCACGACCCAAGATTCTCTGGAATCGTTGAAACTGAGTAACTTAGTAAGTGTATCTTGAGACTCTACACTGTTGTCGCTAAATTCGCGCACTTGAACGAGGAAATCAGCGATCGCTTCCGGTGTTACATAGCAACTGGGTAAACCGCCAAGTTTCATCAACGCGGTAATCGCTACATCCACATCCTGACAAGCCAGTAACGCCGCCCGATCCGCTGTAAACCTTGCCATCATTAACCAATTCCAGAACGCCAGTTCTACCCCATTAGCCGCCAAACCGCCAAATCCTAATGTCGCTGCATTCACCCAAGTCTTTAAAAGCGGCATCACCATCGCTATTTGATGATAGAGCAAATGCTGACTCTTAATGTGGGCGACTTCATGCCCCAATACATAAATCAGTTCCTGGCTAGAAAGCCATTCGTAGGCTTCTAAATTCACCGTTACAATTGGATTTTCAATACCAGTCGTAACGGTAATAATATGCCCCCAACCGCG
Organism: Microcoleus sp. N3A4; assembly: GCF_036701805.1. Taxonomy (NCBI): domain Bacteria; kingdom Bacillati; phylum Cyanobacteriota; class Cyanophyceae; order Oscillatoriales; family Microcoleaceae; genus Microcoleus; species Microcoleus sp. N3A4. The sequence continues at coordinate 18,302 of NZ_JAUBRJ010000003.1, read as the reverse complement.
AAACAAATATAAATCTGGACAGGGAGATAAATCGAGAATTTGACAAGTTTCTTCCAACGCCTGAGACAACCCCGGAAAATTGTTGGGAGTCACGCGAAAATCACTGCCCAAACATTGCAAACGGAGTAGGCGATCGATACCGTACTCATTCACTTTCTTCAGCAATAAAGAAACTCCAGGCATCTTTTCTAGAGACGCTAAAGCTTTGCGATCGAAAGGATGTTCGTAAGTCTCTGACTTCAATCCTAATAAGACTTTTTTCATCCTCAATAGACCTCCTCTAGAAAATGTGCCTGTTCCTCATCATGCTTAGCCATTCATCTCTCGATTCAGCAATGCCTGAAAGAACTAAATCTAAACTTGCTCTCTCAACTTTCGCAAAATCGGAATTTGCGCCAACTGTTCCGGCCGTATACTATCCCAGTTTAACTTGTAGGGTGCGTTAGATGAAGTTTTAGAGAGGTTTTTTAGGGTTGTATTTAGATATAATTCTCTCATAAATCTCATAATTCTCTCGATCGAAACAGCAAAAAATTACTTTTGGAGAACCACCATTATTTTGTATATATTCCGAGCATACCTTCACTGCAATCTCACCTGCTAGAGCTTTAGGAAAGCTGTAAATGCCGGTGCTAATGCAAGGAAATGCCAAACTCTCAAACTCTCGCTCTGCGGCGATTTGCATACACTTACGGTAACACTCCGCTAAGAGTTCCGGTTCTCCATCAACACCCTTCCGCCATACTGGCCCTACTGCGTGGATGACGAAGCGTGCAGGCAATTTATATCCCTTAGTTAGTTTAGCATCTCCAGTCTTACATCCTCCAAGTAATCGGCATTCATCAAAAAGTTCCGATCCTGCTGCTCTGTGTATTGCTCCATCTACTCCACCACCACCCATTAAGCTGCTATTTGCAGCATTCACGATCGCATCAACTTCCAGTTTTGTAATGTCTCCCAAAATAACTTTCATGTTCTACAATAGTAAACTGTAGACAAGTTTAGCACAGAAACTCGTTATCTAGTCTTGCTCTCTCAACTTTCGCAAAATCGGAATTTGCGCCAACTGTTCCGGCCGTATACTATCCCAGTTTAAGCCACTGGGACGCCGATAACTTGTATTAGTTTCAATTACCTCCTGGGCAGTAACAATCCAATTCAGCGCCCAATCGTGAGCTTGCATTGGCAAACGCAAATCAGAGACTATTTGCAAAGGGTGCACTGTTGTTACAATTGGCGTATGGATTTGTACTAACCCGAATTCCTGCAACATAGCCAATTCTAAATCGGCAAATCCTGCACCTTTGCCGGTTCTTCCACCGTTGGGGCCCGCGGCTACGCAGCCGACTATTACTAAATCGATCGGCTCCATTTCTGCAAAACTTACCAATTTTCCGCAATCGAGTGCTTTGCGGGCGATCCTCTTCGAGGGCTTCGCTAACGCACTTTCGGCAATTGATATATTTTGTCTCTGCAAATCCGCAGCAGTTAACTCTACAAAACAGCGCGTGCTTGTCAATCGCGGTACTGCCATATACAGGCGTTTTCCCTCCTGCAAAGCCCGCATCCGCACCGGAATTTGCGCCGAATCTGGATTGCACTTAATCGTTTTTGCTTGTTGCCATATTGGTAAAGTTGCCAATTTTTCAGCCGCCATGTCAGCATTAACAAAGTTGGGAATATGACCAAAGGAATCGCCAATAGATGCGGCTTGCTGATTCAGTAAAGACCAAATTTCAGCTCTTAACTGGTCTTTGTCGTGGTTATATCCAGTCCAATCAGTTTTCATGCTGTATAGTGCTACAATTTATCATACAGAATTATGCTTTAATACCGCCTCACTTCTTCAGTCCGCGCAGGCAGACTTTGTTTGACAAAAAGCAGTTTCAACCGCCGAATAACTTATATGAATTTTACAACAAAGCCCAGTTACTATCAAGTCGGCGGCAGTCTCACCAATAACGCTCCAAATTATGTGAAGCGGCAAGCAGACGATGACCTTTATAATGGATTGAAAGCCGGGGAATTTTGTTATGTTTTGAATTCCCGGCAAATGGGCAAATCTAGCTTGCAGGTGCGGACAATTCAGCGGCTGAGAAATGAAGGAATTGCTTGTGCTGCGATCGACATTTCGGAAATTGGCAACCGCGGCGTCACTCCCGAACAGTGGTATGCTGGTTTACTCCGCATTCTCGAAAATAACTTTAACCTGTCGGATATTGTCAACGTGCGGACTTGGTGGCGCGATCGCAATTTTTTAACTCCAGTTCAAAGATTGAGCGAATTCATCGAAACCGTACTCTTACCCAACATTTCCAGCAATATTGTCATTTTTATTGACGAAATCGACAGTATTCTTGCCCTAGATTTTCCCGCCGACGATTTTTTAGCGCTAATTCGATCGTGCTACAACAAGCGCGCCAACAATTCAGAGTTCGATCGCCTAACTTGGGCCCTCTTAGGTGTAGCATCGCCCACGGATTTGTGCCGCGAGCAAAATGCCAGCAGCAATACCCCTTTTAATATTGGCAAGGCGATCGAATTAACTGGTTTTGACGAAACAGAAGCTCAACCGCTAGCAGCGGGGTTGGCAGAGCTTACAGACAGCCCTAATGAAGTTTTGAGAGAGGTTTTGTATTGGACGGGCGGGCAGCCTTTTTTGACTCAAAAGCTGTGCAAACTCCTGCTGGAAAACCCACAATTAATCCCGAATTTACCCCCCCCAGCCCCCCCTTGCCAAAGGGGGGAGAAAGATGCAGCCGCCCGTCGGCAAGGGGGGGAGAAAGAGAAAATTCACACTTCTCAAGAGTGGGTTGAGAAGGTAGTGCGATTAAAAATAGTGGAGAATTGGGAATCTCAGGATGTGCCCGAACATTTGTCCACAATTCGCGATCGGCTTTTCAGAGAAAACCAGCGGATTGTGAGGAGACTCGGATTGTACCAGCAAATTTTAGAACAAGCTGAAATTGTCCCCGATGGTAGCGGCGAACAAATGGAATTGCGATTGAGCGGATTAATCGTTAAGCACCGGGAAAAATTAACAATTTCTAATCCTATTTACGAAGCTGTATTTAACAAAGAGTTAATTGAAGAAAAATTAGAAAAACTCTCGCCTTACTCAGAAGCGATTAAAGTCTGGCTCAATTCTAGCTGTGAAGATGATTCCCAACTGTTGCGAGGGGATGATTTGCAGTCAGCATTAGTTTGGGCAGCCGGAAAAAGTTTGAGAAACGAAGATTTTCAGTTTTTGACGGCCAGCCAAAAAGTTATTTTGAGCGACCAAAATCAACTGCTGCATTCAGCTACACTAGAAACCAAAAAAGCTGTGTGCGATGCCGAAAAAGCTTGGACGGAAGCTGACTCTGCCAAACAAAAAGCCAAACAGTGGATCGGCATCGGTTCTGCGGTACTTGCAGCATCGTTACTGGCGGCGATCGGCTTTTCAACTCTCGCTTACCAGCGGTTTAAACTAGCACAAGCAAGTATTGAAATCGAACAAAATGGCAGCGATGCTTTACTGTTGGCGGTATCTCAAAAAACCGAAAACACCGAAGCTTTATCAGAAGCTTTACTGAGGGCGATCGCCTCTGGGGAAAAATTAAAAAAATTGGTTAAAAACAAACCGCGTCTAGAACAATATCCGGCAACTATACCGCTGTTAGCCTTACAAGTAATTCTCGAAAAAATTAGCAAAAAACAGCCTGTAAAAGCACCATCACTTCCCCAAAAGACAATGAGTTGGCAAGCTCATACAGGTGCAGTTACCAGCGTCAGTTTTAGCCCAGACAAACAAATTTTGGCAACTGCCGGAATAGACGATAAAGTTCGGATATGGAACCTTTCCGGGCAAAAAGTTGCTGAATGGAAAGCTTTGCAGCAGTCAGTTAATATGGTAAATTTTAGCCCGGACGGCAAAGTTTTAGCGACCGCAGGAAGGGACAGTACAGTTAAATTATGGAATTTATCAGGTCAAAATATTTCTCAATTGCCAGGAATTCAAGGCTCAGTTACCAGCATCAGTTTTAGTCCCGAAGGAAAGTTGTTGGCTGCCGCAGGAATAGACAGCAATGCTGCAATTTGGAAATTATCAAAACTGCAAAAATTAATATCGTCTAGCGTGAACCTACCCGGTCACAACGGCTTAGTGAGAAGCGTAAATTTTAGCCCGAGTGGCGATTTTATAACGACGTTAGATGGCAACTCTACAGTGCGAATTTGGAATTTGTCGGGAAAGCTGAAAAAAACACTGCCGATTCAGGCAATTGGGATCAGTTTCAGTGCGGCTCAACACCAGCATCGCTTTGCTACAGTAACATTGAATGGCAAAGTCGGGCTGTGGAATCTGTCAGAAAAAACATTAGTTGATGAATTTCAAACCTTGCATTTAGATGCGAAATCAATTAGTTTTAGTCCCGACGGAGAACGGCTTGCTACAGTCGGAATTGACAAGACAGTGCGGTTGTGGAATTTAGCGGGGCGACAGGTTGCTCAATTTGAGTTTGAGGAGAATGTGGTTAGTGTCAGTTGGAAGCGAGACGGGAAGCAAATTGCTGTAGCTGGAAGCAACGGCACTGTCTGGCTGAGGCAGATTGAAGGGTTAGAAGAATTGCTAAAGCAAAGCTGCAATTTTTTCACCAGTCAACCGAAGTATTTGAGAAGAGTTTCAACTATCTGCAAGTAGGGACACGGCATTGCCGTGTCCTATCAATAATCTGCAAGTAGGACACGGCATTGCCGTGTCCCTACCCGTAGCTAATGATATACAGCATATTCCAGGTTCATGAAGTACACTATAAAGCTATTATTGTGCGGTACGTGTTATGTAGGGTGCGTCGCTGCGGAGCAGGTTCAATGGAATTTGCAGATTGACCGGTGGCGACGCACCTTACTTGCGACAAGATTGTGTGTACCGCATATACATGGAATATGCTGTAGTTTCCGGTTGCATCGGTATTGTTCAAATGTCCAAATAGTCAGTTGGCCCGAAAGCATATTTTTAGTCAACAGTCAACAGTCAACAGTCAACAGTCAACAATCATGTTTTAGTGAACCGGAATTGATATGACTCATGACTATCAATTTACTTTAACAGGCGAAACACTTACATTAGGATTTTTGACTTTTCTTAAGAGTTCTTGTCGGGCTTGTTCGGGATTTTGCCCTTTGGGTACTTGATATAATAATCTACAGGAACCGTCTTGAGAATTAGCTGCACAAATAATTAGTTGACCGCTGGGAGATGCACCTGATGTGATAATATTCTCCCAGTTACCTTGCGGTTGCGAGTTGTTGAGAATTCCCGAGACTCGGGTGCACCGAGTAATCGCGTCCTCTCCCGATTCATTGAAATAGTTATCAGCTAGCCACAGAATAACGGGAATATTTTTGCCTTGTTGGACAGCAATTGTAGCTGGGCGGCCGCCCGCAGCACCGCAGAAGAATGAAGGCGTTTGGGCAAAGGCTGGACTGTTTGCTAAAATCTGAGCAGCAAGGGCAATAATTGACGCGCTAAAAGCTGACTTTAAGAGCCGAAATTTCATGAGCAGTAATAAGCTTGTTCATTTAAGGTTACTAATAGTCTAAAAAGTTAGACTGCTTGTTGCCGGGAAGATTAGGCATTTAGGGAAAAAAATAAAATTAATTCTGCAAATTTTTGCGATCGCACATAGTGGCCTCATCTAGGCTGAGACTCGGGGAAAAAAGCTCGCTGACAAAGACGGACGGGAGAAAATAGGTGCAGCCGCAGGGGGCGCAAGCGCGCAGGAATAGGGTAAAGGTGCGGTTTTTCACCGTTTTTTGCGCGATCCTTGCTCTTCCTGAGCCCGCCCCACCTAAAGCGGAACCTGTGTTACTATCGGTAAAAATATTCTCTTTAATAATCAACAATGGGCAATGTTCTGGTGCTGAACGCCTCCTACGAACCCCTTAACATCACCAATTGGCGAAGGGCGGTAGTTTTGTTGCTGAAAGGAAAAGCAGAACAGGTAGAACACAACGGGAAATTTATTGCGCCAAACTTCCCGCTACCAACTGTGATCCGACTGCGGCATTACGTCCGAGTTCCCTATAAGGATATTCCGCTGACCCGCCGGAACATCTTGCACCGGGACGCTCACTCTTGTCAATACTGTAGTTATACGGGGGACGATTTAACCCTCGATCATGTGATTCCCCGATCGCGCGGAGGAGGCGACAGTTGGGAAAACCTCGCTACGGCTTGTATGCGCTGCAATGTCAATAAAGGCAGTCGCACGCCGAAAGAAGCGGGAATGCTGCTGCGCTATCCGCCGAGGAAGCCTCACAGCGGTCTTTATTTTGAAGTGACTAAACACGTTAAGAGCGGTCTGCACAAAGAATGGCAAAAATATGTAATTGGCCTTTAAAACCCCTGTCAGCGAAAGCGCGGGGGTTTTTTGCAGAAGTTCTGATTTCTGAGATTGCTTCGTTCCTGGCAACGCACACTCTCTGCATGAGTTAAAAACTTAAAGATAGAATTTACACTCTTAAATCCGGTTTCTCGTAAGAAGTATTGGCTTTGACAACAAGGCATCTACAAAGAAACCGGATTTAAGATCGAATGCCGCGCAAATCCTGAAATAGTTAAATTGTTAATTTTCAACGATGAAAGACCATCCCCCTAACAATTCCGATGAAACATCCGGCAACCGCGAAGGTGAACTTGAGGTCAGCAGCGAGGTTGTACCCGGATTGAGTGCGCCTGGGAAACGGCGCAGCAAAGCCGAAGTTGCTTCCGAAGAGAATCGCGCCCGTCTCCGCGAGGAATTGCACGATCGCAAAGTCGAGCAATTGCGCCAAATGTTCGATCGGCACAAAGGCACTCGCCAGTTAATCTTGCTGCAAGATTTCCCCGACCCCGACGCACTTTCAAGCGCTTGGACTTACAAATTAATCGCCGAACAGTACGATATCCAATGCGAGATGATCTACGCCGGCGCCCTCAGCCACCAAGAAAATATTGCCTTAGTTAAATTGACAGGGTTGCCGTTGCAGCGCTGGACGCTGGAAACGACAAAAACTAAGGATTTGTCGGTGTATCAGGGCTGCGCTTTCATCGACAATCAAGGCACGACTTGTCAATTAACTGAGTTTATTTTAGCGGCTGGAGTTCCGATCGCCGCCGTCATCGACCACCACAATTTGCAGGGGGAAATGAACGCAGAATTCACCGATTTGCGCCCTCAAATCCGCGCTACAGCCACAATTTTTACGGAGTATTTACAGGCTGGACTCCTAGCTCTCGACGGCAGCGTCAGCCTGCACATCAAGTGCGCTACAGCTTTGATGCACGGTTTGCGATCGGATACGAACGCCCTCCGACAAGCTCAGGAGGAAGACTTTTTAGCTGCGGCTTATTTGAGCCGATTTTACGACCCGCAGTTGCTGAATGCAGTGTTGCAGTCCTCTCGTTCTAAGTGGGTGATGGACGCGATCGAGCGATCGCTCAAACACCGCACCGTCCAGAACAATTTTTCGATCGCCGGCATCGGCTACCTCCGCTATGACGATCGTGATTCTATTCCCCAAGCGGCGGACTTTTTAGTAACAGAAGAGAACGTACATACAGCCGTTGTTTACGGAATTGTTCACGACAAAGACGAAGAAATTGAAGTAGTAATTGGCTCGCTGCGAACTACTAAACTGACTCTCGACCCCGACGAATTTATTAAAGAAGCCTTCGGTCAGGACGCTCAAGGACGCTTTTTTGGCGGTGGTAGAAGTCAAGCTGGAGGTTTTGAAATTCCGGTGGGATTTCTTTCCGGTGAAAACGATCACAGCGATTATGCAAGGCTGAAATGGGAAGTATTTGATGCTCAGATCAAGCAAAAGTTGCTGAAATTAATTAGTCCGACAGACAATCCGGTTTATCATAATTAGATAGACTAATTCTTCACAAAAAAAATTAATACTTGACAGGACTTATATCGTTTTTAATGAAGTGAGGTTAGCTCCCAGCAGGCTTAAACAAGTCGGGGATCGAGGTATTTTGTTTGTTTAGGTAGTCTTCCTTACCGAGTCAGAACACCTCAGCTAACGGCTCAAGACTGTATTAAAGTCTTAAATACAGCAAAAATACCCTACCTAAAAGCCACAAAGTCATGTTCCTATTCATATCTATTCCGGTTACACCGGAATGGTATAGAGGACACGGCAGTGCCGTGTCTTGCGCGCCAGATTAATTGTAGGGACACGGCAGTGCCGTGTCCTGACTGTGGGTAACATTAATTCCGATGCTACCGGCATATCAGCGGCTACAAATAATAAATTATTGTACCGATGCCAAGCAGGTTAAACTGGTAAAAAAGAGGTTGAGAAAAGGAAAGGAACATGGAGATGTCTACACAACAGGCTTTCTCTTGCTCGTCAGAGAAAATTATCGAAAATTTTTCCCAAATTGCACTTCAAATCAACGATTTCACGAATTTGGAGATGTTTTTGCAATTTGCGGTTGCAGAAACCAAGGTGCTGCTGCAAACAGAGCACGTGATTATTTATCGCTTCGTGCCCTGTGGAGATGGCGTAGTATTGGCTGAATCGGTTGGTGCCGAGTGGCTGCCAATCCAGGGAAAACAGATTTATGACCCTTGCTTGGAAGCAACCTGGATAGAGCGTTACAACCAGGGACAAATCAGTGCCATTTCTGATATTCACGCTGGTCATATTCCAGCTTGTTATGTGGAATTTCTCGATCGCTTCCAGGTTCAGGCAAATTTAGTCGTGCCAATTTTGTGCCAGAAGAATTTGTGGGGATTGCTGATTGCCCATGACTGTAGAAGCCCGCAGAAATCGCAATCCCCCGAAGTGCAATTATTGCAACAAATGGCCATCCAACTCGCCAGCGCGATCGCCCAGGAAGAGGAACGGCATCAACAACTTCACCAATCGGAAGTAAACCTAGAGCCCGGAACCCTTGAAATTCAACAAACAGAAACGGATATCACAGAGAATCAGCCAGTAGAAATGACTCTGCCAGAGAGCGAACAACATTACTGTACAATCAACCATTCAGTCCATGAATCTGAGCGATTAGAAAGTTTACGGCGCTACCAGATTTTGGATACTCCACCTGATGCAGCTTTCGATCGCATCACGGCAATTGCGGCGCGTTTTTTTCGAGTGCCCATCGCCCTTGTCGCCTTCGTGGATCGCGATCGAATTTGGTTCAAATCTCGTTACGGGTTGGATGTCGAGCAAATAGATCGCGAACCCGGACTCTGTGCCTCAGCTATTTTGCAAGATGATGTGTACGAAATTAGCAATGCTCTTGAACATCCGCAGACTATAGCAAATCCCCTAATTTCCGGTGCATTTGGTTTGAAATTCTATGCAGCAGCACCACTAAAAACCCATGATGGGTATAACTTGGGAACCCTTTGCATAATTGATAAGCATCCCCGTCACCTTTCCCCAGAAGAAAAAGCCACCTTACGCGATCTAGCCGCGATCGTCATGGATGAGATGGAACTGCGTCTATCTGCTCGCAAGCCGATCGAAACAACTGAAGCACAGCGCGAGAGCGAAGAACGCTGGCAACTAGCACTGCGAGGCAATAACGACGGCATCTGGGACTGGAATTTGAAAAGCAACGAAGTCTTTTTTTCCACTCGATGGAAAGAGATGTTGGGATTTGAAGCACGCGAAATTTCTAACCATCTGGATGAATGGTCAAAACGCTTGCACCCCGATGACCTCGATTTGGTAACGCAACTAATTCTCGACCATTTTGCCAAGAAAACACCGTTTTACATCTCAGAGCATCGGGTTCTGTGCAAAGACGGCAGCTATAAGTGGATTCTCGATCGCGGTCAAGCCCTTTGGGATGAAGCCGACAATGTGATTCGGATGTCTGGCTCTCACACCGATATTAGTGAGCGCAAACAGGCGGAGTTTGACCGAAGAGAATTGATGATTGCCTTAGAAAATGCAGTTTCTGGTATCTCTCAACTGGATACTCAAGGACGATATATATTTGTCAATCAATCCTATGCCAATGCAGTTGGATATCAACCCGAAGAAATGATCGGAATGTTCTGGGAAAAAACTGTACATCCCGATGATTTAGAAAAGTTAATTGCGGCTTATCAACAAATGCAGCAAGACGGCAAAGTAGAGGTTGAAGCCAGAGGCATTCGCAGAGACGGCTCTAGCTTCTACAAACAATTGGTGATGATCTCGATTCACGACGATCGACAGCAGTTCATCGGGCATCACTGCTTTATGAAGGATATCAGCGATCGCAAGCAAGCAGAAGCATCATTACAGCAAGAGTTCCAGCATCTGGGTATGGTGATTGCTACCCAACAGGAAATCGCCATCCGCAATCCCAATCTTGATGCAGTCATGGCGGTGATTGCAGACAGGACTCAAGATTTGACCCGCGCCGACGGATCGGTGATTGAAATGGTTGAAGGGGATGAATTGGTGTATCGGGCGGCCAGCGGTATCGCCAGCCCCTATGTTGGATTGCGGGTCAAAATAGCGGCCAGTTTATCGGGAAAATGTATTGCGACCGGCCAAATCATGCTTTGCGACGATTCAGAAACCGATGCACGGGTGGATCGGGCTGCCTGTCAGCGCATTGGTCTCCGGTCAATGGTGGTTGTTCCGTTGTTTTATCAACAAGAACGGGTTGGTGTCTTAAAAGTTGTTTCAGCGACACCCTCTGCCTTTACAGAGTCAGACATCCAGACTTTACAACTGATGGCTGGGTTTTTGGCTGGTAGCGTGCATCTGGCTTCAGAGTTTGATGCCAAAAACATTCTCCTGAGTCAATTACGGGAAAGTGAGGAACGGTATCGTTCTGTGATTGCGACCATGACAGAAGGCGTCGTACTTCAGCTAGCAGACGGAGAAATTATTGCCTGTAATGCCAGTGCCGAAAGGATTATCGGGCTGACCTCCCAACAAATGATGGGGCGTACATCCGTAGATTTAGACTGGCGAACTGTTCGGGAAGATGGCTCTCCCTTCCCCGGCGAACAGCATCCGGCAACGCTCACCCTACAGACGGGAAAACCGCTATCAAATGTGCTGATGGGCATTCACAAGGCCGATCGAACACTGACTTGGATTTCGATTAATTCGCAACCGCTGTTCCAGATGAATGAGTGTCACCCGTATGCAGTAGTGACGACTTTTGCTGATATTACAGAACGCAAGCAGGCAGAGGAGATACTCAGAAATCAGGCTCAGGGAGACAGATTAATGGCCGCGACAGATGGGTTAACACAAGTAGCAAACCGTCGCTGCTTTGATGAGCGATTGCAGTCGGAATGGCACCGATTGATGCAGGCAAAACAACAGCTTTCGTTGATTATGTTGGATGTAGATTATTTCAAGCGATATAACGATTGCTACGGACATCAAGCTGGGGATACTTGTTTGGTGAAAGTCGCGAAAGCCGCAGCAGCAGCGGTTAAACGTTCCGCCGATTTGTTTGTGCGCTATGGGGGCGAAGAATTTGCTGCTATCCTGCCGAATACGGATGCTGCTGGGGCGATCGCAGTTGCTGAGTCGATGCGACAGGCAATCCGAGATTTGGCAATCCCTCACGAACAATCTGATGTGAGCGCGATCGTGACCGCTAGCATGGGAATTGCTAGCATGGTTCCCGGCAGCGGCACATCGCCGGATGAACTGATAGCCCTCGCCGATCGAGCATTGTACGATGCGAAACGACAAGGGCGCGATCGCTACGCCTCTAGCGCCAACCAGATGACGGCGGCAGATTTCAATGCAGTTGTAGAATAGGCAAAAGATGTCGATCGCGCCAAACTTCACCCATAAGTTCGCAGGCGTAAGCCGGGGCGCAGCCATCGCACATCTATCAAAAGGACAGCGACAGTGCACTTATATCTGATCCGCCACGGTATCGCGGCCGCACCCGAAGAATATGATACAGACTCAGAACGCCCGCTGACTAAAGAGGGCGCGAGCAAAACCCGGAAAGTTGCCCAGCGGCTGTACGAACTCGAAATTCAGTTCGATCTAATTCTCACCAGTCCCCTATTGCGCGCCGCGCAAACCGCCCAAATCCTGCAAACAGTAGGTCTGAGTTCCCAAATAGAAGAATCTCCAGCCCTAGCCCCATCAGGAGACATCCAAAACTGGTTGGAGTGGTACCAACAGTGGCCCGCTAGAGGAAGCCGCAGCTTGGCTGTAGTTGGCCACCAACCAGACTTAGGCCGCTGGGCAGAAACTTTGCTTTGGGGTACAACCCAAGACGCCCTGATCCTCAAAAAAGCAGGTACGATCGGCTTAATCCTCCCCGAAACAGGCTCCCCAGTGGGCCGCAGCCAAATGTTTTGGCTGACTGGGCCCAAGTTTTTGCTGTCGTAGAAACAGCGAACCGCCCCGACATTAACAGGACGCGCCAGCCCTCTTAAACCCGCATTCTCGGACGGCGAAACCGGGTTTGAGGGGCGAAAATACGCAGCGGTGCGATCGGGATCTCTGTTGAAAAACCCGGTTTGTCAACCCCAATTAAATGATTATTTGTCAAGACTGTGACACTATCTTGGTTTCTGGTAATGTACTTTTAGTAGTATTGAACTCACACAAAACGGTATCGCAATGGTCGTCGGCGAATTCAAACCAGGTTTAGAAGGTGTTCCCGCCACCTTGTCCAGCATTAGCTACGTCGATGGACAAAAAGGGTTGCTGGAATATCGCGGGATTAGCATCGAGGAACTGGCACTGAAAAGTTCCTTTCTCGAAACTTCATATTTATTAATCTGGGGGGTACTTCCGACAAAGGAAGAACTAGAAGCCTTCGAGCATGAAATTCGATATCATCGGCGGATCAAATATCGCATCCGCGACATGATGAAATGCTTTCCTGAAAGAGGACATCCAATGGACGCCCTGCAAGCTTCAGCGGCCGCCCTGGGCTTGTTCTACTCCCGCCGAGCTCTCCCCAACCAGGGATACATTCGAGAAGCTGTCGTGCGGCTGCTCGCCAAAATTCCGACAATGGTGGCGGCGTTCCAGCAAATGCGGCGGGGCAATGACCCGGTGCGGCCGAGGGATGACTTGAACTACTCGGCTAACTTTCTGTATATGCTCAACGAGCAAGAACCCGATCCGCTGTTAGCTAGCATTTTTGACACTTGTCTGACTCTCCACGCCGAACATACAATTAATGCCTCTACATTTTCGGCAATGGTAACAGCTTCGACGCTGACAGACCCTTACGGGGTGATTGCTTCAGCAGTTGGCACTTTGGCGGGGCCGCTGCACGGGGGAGCTAATGAAGAAGTGATTGATATGTTGGAGCAAATTGGTTCGGTAGAAAACGTGCGGGCTTTTGTCGAGAAGAGCGTTGCCAACAAGGACAAAATCATGGGTTTCGGCCACCGAGTTTACAAGGTGAAAGATCCGAGAGCAACTATTCTTCAGAGGTTAGCGGAAGAGTTGTTTGAGAACTTCGGCCACGATGATTATTACGACATTGCTGTCAAGTTGGAAGAAGTGGTTGAGGAGAACTTGGGTCACAAAGGAATTTATGCAAATGTAGATTTCTATTCTGGTCTGGTTTACCGAAAAATGGGAATTCCGATCGACTTATTTACACCTGTTTTTGCGATCGCCCGCGTTGCCGGCTGGTTGGCCCACTGGAAGGAACAGCTAGAGGCAAACCGCATTTACCGCCCGACTCAAATATATACGGGGACTCACGGTGCTCCTTATATTGCGATCGAGGACAGGCTTCCATCTTAATCTCAAAGCTGTAGCCGTAGGGTGCGTCGCCTTGCAAAAATCTGTCAATAAAAATCGACTTTTAGAGTAGCGACGCACCTTACCAAAATTTTGGGTTTGTTTCCTCATCTCTGGAAAAGAACAGGTGCGTCGCCATGAGATTGTCGCTGTTGATGAAGGATTCTCGATGGCGACACACCCTACGGCTTAACTATCCAAGCCAGTGAATTTTAGGTTGTAGAGATTCCTTTTACAAATGGTGCAGATTCTAAAAAACGTTCGGTACGCAGGAAAAATCTTCGTAAAAGTGTAAAGTGATATGTAAAATAGAGTTGTGGACATCCTATGGACATCCTTTTGATATTATGAAAACACCAGCGCCAAAAATGAGTCTTGCGCCCGTGTTCTACACACTGGCTCAGGTGCAATTTAACCCAATTGCCCAAATCTCGGATTATGTTGCCCGTTTGCAGGAGCGCCTGCGCCGAAGTGGGTTCCCCGACTTCCAAGCCGAAAATCAATTAGAACTCACAATTCGCCGACTAGATGAATCACAACCTGATGTTCAGCCTCAGCAGCATATGCGCTGGAGCTTCATGAATACTGAGCGTACTGAAGGATACCTATTGCTCTCGAATGCCTTGGTTTTCCACACTACTACATACCACACCTTCACAGATTTCTTGCAGAAGACCATCTCTGGCTTAAAGCTGGTTCACGAAATTGTTGAGCTGGCTTACGTTGAACGAATTGGACTTCGTTATCTTAATGCTGTTGTACCGATGGATAATGACACACTGCAACAATACTTGAATCCATCTCTGCTTGGTTTTTCTGCAAATCTAGAGGGTCGTCTAAGCCATAGCTTTACTGAGACAGTCACAGTTGTTGATGACGGCAATTTAGTTGCTAGAGCGGTTATTACGGATGGGGCATTAGCTTTGTCACCTGACTTGATTTCGTTACAGCTCTCACTACAACCCCGATTCACAGGGATTAATAGTCGGAATGCTGTGTTAGATACTGACTATTTTGTTTTTAACCGAAACAGTTTCGATCTCAAAGAAATTAAAGATCAACTTTTGAAGGCGCATGACATCATCACCAATGCTTTCAAAGTTTCGGTGACTGACTACGCTAGAGAAAAATGGGCTTAAGAATATGAATACAATACCTACACCCTATTCCCAGGCTTCTTTTCATCCTATGAAAACCGGCGTTGCTGATTTAGGGTATGAAAGGCTAAATATGCAAGTCATAGAAACCAGTATCCACAAAACTTTGGGATTTTCAAATTATTATTTTCCTACCCTGATTAAGCAACGCCCAATACCTACACCCTATTCCCAGGCTTCTTTTCATCCTATGAAAACCTATACTCCTAATGAGATAGGTGCATTAAGAGTTGAGCTATTTATTTGGACAGCAGGTACTGGTGGTATCATGACTGCACATAGTACCGCTGAGTTACTAAACCGACTTCACTATCCACGTATACATGTCGAACCTTCTAGGGCAAAGCAGGCTGATACGCAATCTGCCGTAGGCAGCAGTGCTACGCTATCGCCTGCTGAACATGTTGCGAATATCCGTGATGTATTTGCTATAAATATGTCTGATCTAGCTTCTGTTCTTGGGGTCACTCGTCCTACTGTCTATGCCTGGCTGGCAGGACAAGAGCCAAAGGGAGAAGCAGTAATGCGTATTCAGAAATTGTCCCGCGTCGCCGACCAATTTAATAGAGCAAACATCATTCGTTTAGATAAGCTTGTGCATCGTCCGATTTTAAATGGACGTTCTTTGCTCGATATACTCAAGACAGATGAAGATCCTGTAGCAGATTTAGCCACTCTCAAGGCAATAGCCGATAAAGAAGCACAGACTCGCCGTGAACCTAAAGGCTCTGGCAAAAACCTGAGATCGCTCCACGATGTGTTGAGCGAGTCGTCTGTGGCTGTCTATGAGAGGAGTTAGTACAAGAATGCCTTGGTCTCGAAACACCAAATGGCGACAGGGTAGCGTACTTGCTCAGAAAGACTTTCAGGCGGTAGGCTTGACCGATGTACCTGATGCTGATCTGGCTATAGCAATATCCCACGATTGCGATATCGCCAATGACAATCTGGATGTTGAACCTGCTGTGGAATTCATTTTTGCTCGCATCTTAGAGCAGCACAATGGGAACTTCACTTACGGGAAAAATCCGCGCATTTTACATATAGATTACAAACATGATGGACAAATTGTTTGGATTGAACTAATCGCCTCAAAAAGGTTGATAAATAAAGATAGGCTTGACACTCTCCAGCCTGATGAGACTTATAAACTCAATACTGATTCTGGGCAGATTCTTCAGAGTTGGCTGGCTGCTAGATATCGTCGCCATGCTCTACCGAATAGCCTTGTTGATCGGCTTAGAGCCGTTTTTAAACACATTGACGATAAAGGTAAGAAAAATTCTGCTGGAATATTGTCTTTCCGTCTGTCTTATGATCCCAAAGATGAACTTCCTCGCGAAGAACCGTATGAACTCTCGATCAGCATTGTCTACATCATTGATAAGGCTGAATACGGTAAAATGGCTGTCAATATAGCAAGTAGCCTCAAGAAAGAATTTCCCAATCTTTTAGAAAAGACAAAGGATAGCGGAACAGTGGACTTACGCAAATGCGAAGCGGTCTCTGAAATGGAATTTACAGTTCGTGATATGCGTGACACAGTTGAGTACCATCTAGAACACTTAAGCTATCGTACTGAGCCTTCGGGACCAGTTATTTAAATAACTTCTAGATTTCCTTGAATAAAACCAACATAATTTTATCTGGAATCTACTGACAATACTCCGGACAGTTTTTAAGCAGCTAAAGTACCATAAGACAAGACTGAAGGAAGGTTAGGGTGATTTAAAATCAAATCCGGGTCTAAATCTAACTTATCAATAAAGGTAGAAAGTAGATGCGCGATTTTATTCCAGACGTTTATAAGAGGCCATTGAAAACACAAACGACTTGGCAGATGAATGACAACTAGAGAGTTCATGTTTAGCTAAGTTTAAGGCAATAAGACTGGCATTAAAATGAAAATCAAGCCGTGGTAAATGACGAGCTTGACAATCAGACAATCCCGTAAATTGCTTAGCATCACGAAAAATAAATTCAATCTGGAAACGAGCCTGATAATATTCAAGAATTTGCTCAGGTGGTAGGTGAATATCAGTGCTAAACAATAAAGCATTTTTGATTTTGCCGTTGGCTTGAACCTCAGAGATACAAACCAAACAAATTGGGCAATTTAAACAACAACTCCACACAATCAATGTATATAATGAAACTCCGGGTTTTAGGTCTTTAACAAAATTAAGACGACTCAAATCATGGCAGTCAACTTGTGCGATCATATTTACGTGGAGCTCCCAGCTTCTTTTGTTCACCTGTATAGAGATAGCGTAGGTTAGCATCACTTCTTAACTTGCCAATAAAGTCTAAATTTAAGTCCCGCACAGCATCCCAGAATTTAGAGCGATAGTAATAGCCATCAGCCACCAAATAACGTACAGAAGTGGGGAAAAAACAACGAGTATTCTTCAAATGTTGTGCATAGTCATCAACTCTTGTGATGTCAGGCTTTGAGCTTTGAGAGTCCGGGTTTTTGCGAGATTTTTTTGAGCTGTTATTCTTCGGGTTTTTGGGCATTTTTTTCACGGGCTTTATTTGAGGGCGTGACGGAGTTTGTTGTACGCTTAAGCTATAAGATAAACGAGTCTCAATTTCGACAATAGAAATTACAGAAATTTCCAACCCCTGTTCCGATTTACCAGCTACACCATTATAAAAATAAGCCTTGCCATCAGTTTGTTTGCCGCTTTTGCTTAAAAAAGAACAATCAATAACAGCAATAATTGTGTGGTCAGGGTTTAAAGCTTCTTTGAGAAAATATTGATTAAATTGTGGAAAGTTAAAGCTTTTGAGAAAGTGACGACGGTAGGTTTTTTCACTCAAACAGCTATAACGACTGAGATTCGTGAAGTTGACCTTGCCTTCTTACCAGCAAAATAGTTGAAAATAAAGTGATTAAAAACTTCTTTTGGGGTTGACTAATCCCCGGCATTTGTTGTAAGATGGATTCAATAATCTTCATAAGGCAATCTGTTGAGCTTGTGTGTTTTTATAGCTTAACCGAAAAGAGTGCCTTTTTTTCTGTTTATTTTTGGTTCAGATTGCACTCACTTTTTTCACTTCTCTGCTGTATTGCGATCGCCTCCCTCTTTAAAAACTGTCCGGAGTATTGTACTGAAAAATTAAATGATAATATCCATCCATCATTTACATATTTTTGAATAATAGAAATAATGTTAGCTTGGTAATTGTTGAGTAACTTATGCGATTGCTTCTAACTTTTGCAAATAATTAGTTAATTTATTCTTTATTTTAATCTCCCCAGCCCAACTTATAGTCATTTCAAATAAATGTGAGACAGAGGCAAGATCATGATAAAATCGATAAAAATAGTGGTTCTTCATTAGTTGGTATGCTAAACTAACAATTAAATGCTTGCGTAAGCAAACATCTATTTTTGTAGTTGTCAAA